>NZ_JACGXB010000008.1:0-241102 GCF_014138065.1 Ochrobactrum sp. P6BSIII
ATTGCTACTCGATACGACCAACTCGCCGAGAGCTTCATCAGCATGGTTCATATTGCTACCGCAAGATACTGGCTCAAATTCGTCCACGCCGCCTAGCTCGCTACCTATCCTGCTGACGTGCAGCTGAATATATCGTTTTGTTAAGAGAGTTGACCGCCTTATCAGGAACCGGCGGCTGGGTATCTCGTTCATTATTGCGGCGGGCGCCAAACGAATAATGGATAATCGCCATGTACAGGTTTTCGGCAATCGCAGCAGTGATCGTGACAGCCCTTGTGTCCACCGTCCCGGCACAAGCGCAAAGCATCGAAATCGGACCAAACGGCATTCAGGTCAATCCAGATGATGACCGCAGAATGCATCGTGATCGCCGTGATTACGGCGAAACAATCAGCGAGCGTCGAGCAGCAAGAATTGCGCGCAACGAAGGCATGGATGAGGTGGAAAGCGTTTCCAGACGCCGAAATGTTTACGTGGTCAGAGGCATAGATCGAGACGACAATGATATGCGCGTCGTCATCGATAGCCGCAGTGGAGAAGTGCTCGAAGTGCAGTGAATTTACGCTGCCTCGCAGCCAAACCCACTCGGTATAGCCAGTATCAAGTAGAATCGAAGAGTCGCCCCTCGCCCTGCAACTGCCGGAGAGGGGCGGAAAACTCTGCTGAAAAGCCTTCTGGATTGAAGTCCGACTTGACTTCACCCGAACCCAGAAGCCCCATTCTGATCAGCTTCGAACCAAATCCGGACTTTTGCGGTTTTACAACAGTCGGACCATCAATCTCATTCCAGAAAAGCGTTAGGGTCGGCTCGTTCTGGCCTTTCGATACCTTCGCCTGCAACTGGACACGGCCACTATCGTTGGAAAGCGCCCCATATTTGATCGCATTGGTGGTCAGTTCGTGAATAAGCAGCGAAAGCGTGGACGCCCCTTTCGGACCGATCATGATATCCCTGCCTTCAAACTGGACCCGGCCGCTTACCGCCAGCGCATTTGTAATGCCGTTTACGATCTCCTGCAGTGAACCTTCAGAACTCTTACCAAGCCGAAGCACATCATGTGCATTCCCCAGCGCGAAAAGCCGTCGGGTAAATGTATGGATCACATCGTCATCAGCATTGTTATTGAAGGTCTGGCTTGCAATCGCGGAAACCACACTAAAAGTATTCTTTATCCGATGCGCAAGCTCCGCATTCAGGATCCTGGCATGCTTTTCGGATTCTACCTTGGACGTTGTCTCGATGACCGTATCGATCATTCCGGCAACGCGCCCTTTTTCATCAAAGATCGGGCTGTAGCAGAATGTAAAATAGCATTGTTCGGAATAACCGTGGCGATCTATCACCAGCGGGAAGTCTTCAATAAATGTCGCTTCTCCCACATAAGCGCGCTCAATCATCGGAAGCAGTTCATCCCAGACTTCCGCCCAGATGTCGCGGAAGGAAGCGCCCATGCAGTTCTCTTTCTCGCCGAGAATCTGCCGAAAAGCATCATTATAGATCGTCGTATACTCAGGTCCCCAGACAATTGCTTTTGGGAACTGTGAGGCGAGCATCATTTGCACTGCGGTAACGAGCGGCGCTGGCCAACTGTTCGGCTCCCCAATCGGATTTTTACTCCAATCCAGATTTCTTATCTCATCGGCCGACCGTCCGCGTGCATGCAGGAAAAGCACCGCACTATCCATTATTTTTTCCATATTTATGAGGAAGTTACCGAGGCGGGCATCGATCTTAGATTCGTCGCATCACGTATTAAAAGCTATTCCAGTTGCCTCTAATATGTCAAACGGCACTTCAGATCGAAACAATCAGAACAACCGCTCATGAACTCTGAAAAACTCGTTGCCTCAATCGTTGTACTCGGAGGCGTTATTCTCCTGACGGCGCTCGGTATACGCCTATACGACACCTATCACGGTATCGATCCCACCTGGGGCAACACCCATATCGGCGTTCAACCCAGACTGGACGATTGAACGTAGCGGCCCACGCCGCACCTCTCCATGAAGCCATGTGATTTGTTGCTCGGAACGAACGCAGGGCAATTTCGTTTATCTTCCTCGGGGGAGCTACAGCAACGGATACCAGCTCACGTTTGCGCTGATACTCTTCTCAAAAGCCTCAAGCGCGGAAAAAACAACAGGCACGAAACGGGCGGCAGCGGCAGTAGCATGGAGGAATGCTATGATTGAGAATGGTTTTGAGGTCCGGCAAGAAGCCGACAACACCTGGTCCGTTTTCGATAAGTTCAGCGGCGAAGTTGTCGTGATTGACGGACATGTTCAAGCGCACTTGACCGAGGCAGGAGCCAGAGAGGCGCTTAATTTGTTGATCCGCAAATACATGGTCCGCCACCATGAGGATGGCAGCGGGCGACTGCCTTAAACAGCGGAGGGAGGAAAGCATGAGCAGCGAACTTGAAAAGCAGCTGGAGATCGAAGAGCTTGCGAAACAACTGTTTGAGCATGAAAATCCAGATCCTGACTTGGACTGGGATGCTGCCACCGGCAAAATCGTCAGCGGCGCAAGCGTTGGCGGCGGCGTTCCGGACGAGGTGAAAGAGAAATACCGGACCAGAGCTGCGCAAATTCTTAGAGACCGCGCAGAAGGTAACGATCGCTAAGCGGGGCAGTAAGGGTAAGTCAAACACTTGGCCGCGTTATGTTGTGCCGATCACCACATAACGCCCGTTTTCCGATTCTCTCAAGATTGCTATCGCAGTTTTACCGTAATCGCGATGATGTTTTCAACATATGCGCGTAGCGTTCTTGCTTATCCCTGCAAATGCGAAACGAATTTCGTATTCTGGTAAGCATCCAGAGCATCGGCTCCACCTTCGGTTCCGTAGCCGGAATCGTTGATGCCGCCGAAGGGCACTTCTGGCAGTGCCAGACCGTAATGGTTAATAGTGATCATTCCGCTACGGACGGATGAAGATATCTTCGCTGCATTGGCCGATGATCCAGTAAATGCATAAGCCGCAAGACCATAATTGAGCCTATTGGCTTCTACCAAAGCGTCGTCAAGTGACTGGAAGCTATTGAGAAGTGCCACCGGACCAAATGGCTCTTCGTTCATGATTGCCGCATCACGCGGCACATCTGCAAGGATCGTCGGCTCAAAGAAATTGCCACGATTGCCAATGCGTTCGCCGCCCGTAACCACTGTAGCCTTATTTTCCTTTGCATCACCGATCAATCGCTCCATGGCGTTGACCCGACGCGCATTGACCAACGGCCCCATTGTCGTCTCGGCATCCAGACCGTCTCCGACTTTCAACGAACGGGCATAAGTTGAAAGACCTTCGATAACCTGATCGTAGACCGGTTCTTCAATCAAAAACCGAGTGGGTGCGATGCAAATCTGCCCTGCATTTCTAAACTTGGCCGCAGCTGCCACTTTGATTGCCCGCTCCACGTCGGCGTCAGCCATGATGACAACAGGCGCATGTCCGCCAAGCTCCATCGTAGCCCGCTTCATATGCAAGCCGCTCAGCGCTGCAAGCTGTTTTCCCACCTGCGTCGAACCCGTGAACGACACTTTCTTAATTACCGAATGAGGGATGAGGTAAGACGAAATCTCTGCCGGATCGCCATAAACGAGATTGATAACACCATCAGGCAAACCAGCATCAGCGAAGGCGCGCACCAGTTCGGCTGGTGCTGCCGGCGTATCTTCAGCAGCTTTCAAAATTATGGAGCAGCCAGCCGCCAGAGCCGCAGATATTTTGCGAACCGACTGGTTGATTGGAAAGTTCCAAGGTGTAAACGCAGCCACTGGGCCAACCGGCTCTTTGACTTCCGATTGCATCACATTCGCAAAACGCGGGGGGACGATGCGCCCATAGCTGCGCCGCGCTTCTTCCGCAAACCAATCGATCAGGTCACCGGCCGCAGCAGCCTCGGCACGCGCTTCCGCCAAGGGCTTGCCCTGCTCAATCGTGAGCAAGCGCGCAATGCTCTCGCCGCGTGTCCGAAAAATATCTGCAGCTTTACGCAGCATCTTATAACGATCAAAAGCCGACACCTTGCGCCAAATCTCAAAGCTGCGCTCGGCTGCCGCCAAAGCATCGTCGAGATCGGTCGTCGTGGCTTTTGCAATATGTCCGATCACGTCATTGGTCGCCGGGTTCAAAACGTCAATCGTCTCGCCGGAACTACCATCCCGCCATGCTCCATCAATGAACAGTTTGATGTCGGAATAGTCTAGCTGAGTGTTGTGCATCACCCTCTCCTCAAACTGTTGCCTGATATTGATGAATGACACCGGATTCTATCAATTCGGCCAGCTTAGTTTTGTCGAATTGGAGTACGTCCTCCAGAATGGATGCACTATCTTCGCCCAGCATCGGCGGCGCCTTATAGGAAGCGTGCTTCTGTGCTTCCAGCCCTTGCGCGGGCCGTACAAGAGAGACCGAACCCAGATGTGGACTTTCCAATGTTTGCACCACATTTCGCGCCACAACATTGGGGCTTTCGAAGGCTTCTGGAACTGTCTTCACCTGGCCCGCAGGCACGCCCATCCTGAGACATTCACTCATCCAATATTCGCGCGTTTGGGTGCGGAAGCGCTCCGCCATCGGCGGTATCAGTTCAGAACGATTGAGCGCTCGCCCGCTTGCCGTCTTGAAACGATCGTCCGCTGCGAGTTCTGGCAGGCCAATGATTTTTTCACAGAGGATTGCAAACTGGCGGTCGTTACCGACAGCGAGGGCAAAAGCGCCATCGGAACACTCGAAAATCTGATAGGGCACCACAGTTGGATGGGCGTTGCCAAAGCGCTTAGGAACGTGTCCGCCATTCAGATGTGCACTACCGACATTGATCAGCGTATTGAGCGCACATTCAAAGAGAGAAATATCTACGAACTGCCCAAGACCCGTGGTCTTGCGCTGGTAAAGCGCTGCCAGAATAGATTGTGTACCAACCATACCCGCTACGATATCTGTCATCGCCACACCAATGCGCATTGGCTCGCCATCGGTTTGTCCGGTGATCGACATCAGGCCGCTTTCAGCCTGAACCACAAAGTCATAGCCGGGGCGACGTGCTTCCGGGCCGGTTTGGCCATAGCCGGATATCGAGCAATAGATGAGCCCGGGATTGAGCGCCTTTAAAGTCGCGTAATCAATTTTCAGACGTTCGACAGTTCCGGCACGAAAGTTCTCGACCACAACATCCGCCTGCTTGGCCAGTTCGTAAATTATGTTCAGACCTTCTGGCGACTTCAGATCGAGCGCCAGGCTTTTCTTGCCGCGGTTGGCACAGAGAAAATAGGTGCTTGCTCCTTTATAATTGGGAACCGACCACGCGCGCGTGTCATCACCGCCTTGAATATTCTCGATTTTCCAGACTTCGGCTCCAAGATCAGCAAGGCTCATCGTGGTCCAGGGACCGGCAAGAACGCGCGAAAGATCAAGAACCTTTATTCCAGCCAGCGGAAGGGCGGAGTTGTTATCGCCCATAACAGGAACCTCAAGTTCGTTCATTATTTTCAAGGTCACGTCCTTCTCAAACATCCGCGATAAGCGGCACCTGATAGTCAAAATTAGTCACGGGAATTACTGAGGTGATCGCCATTCCTGCGGGAAGTGACACGCGACCGCGTGTCCGCCTCCCTGAAGCTGCAATTCCGGCCTGATTTCCGCGCAGATCGCTTCCGCCCTGAAGCAGCGGGTTCTGAACGGGCAACCGGATGGGGGATTGATCGGGCTCGGTACATCTCCCTTGAGCAGAATTTGCTGCCGCTTCCGCTCAATAACCGGATCGGCAAGCGGAACTGCCGACATCAAAGCCTGCGTGTAAGGGTGCAGCGGTCGGTTATAGAGTTCTCCAGCCGGAGCCTTCTCAACGATACGCCCAAGATACATCACTGCAACCGTGTGCGAGATATGCCGCACGACTGACAGATCATGAGCAATGAAGATGTAGGACGTGCCGAACTCCGCCTGAATTTCCTGCAAGAGATTCAGCACCCCAGCCTGCACCGAAACGTCGAGCGCCGAGACAGGCTCATCGAGCACCATAACCTGCGGATTAAGCGCCAAGGCGCGTGCGATCACGACACGTTGCCGCTGGCCGCCTGACAACTCATGCGGATAACGCTTGCCGTGCTCCGGGTTGAGACGGACAAGTCGCAGCATTTCCTGAACACGCTCTTTACGCTGCTGTTGCGAGAGATCACTGATACGAAGCGGCTCGGCGATGCTTTCTTCGATGCGCATACGCGGATGAAGTGAAGCAAACGGGTCCTGAAACACGAATTGCAGGTGCTTGCGTGCAGCCCGCATTTCTTTCGGCGAGAACTGCGCCACGTTCTGTCCCTGAAACAGAACCTCTCCGCTCGTCGGCTCGATCAGCCTGAGCAGGCAACGCCCGAGTGTGGATTTTCCGCAGCCGGATTCACCGACCAGACCAAGCGTCTCACCCTTGGCCAGATCAAACGAAATATCATCGACCGCCTTAACCTCAGCCACATCACGTTGAAAGATCGTGCCGCCTTTGATCGGAAATGATTTGCGAAGATTGCGGACCGAAAGAGCGGCATCCGACACGGAGGATGGAGCTGTTTGCGATGAAAAACTCTGGTTCATAGCGCGGCCTCGTTACTGACCGGAATGTCGGCCTTTCGTTGATATGCAGGCAGACTGTCGGCAAAGTGGCACGCCGATATGTGGCGTCCGAATTGCTGATATGTGGGCGCCGTTGTCTTACAAATTTCCTGTGCATGTGCGCATCGCGGATGAAACGCACATCCTTTGGGGAAAGCACCCAGAACAGGCGGCGCACCATCAATGGAATAGAGTTTGCCGCCACTATCATTCAGTGTCGGGATCGAAGCGATCAGCCCGCGCGTATATGGATGACGAGGATTGTCAAAAAGTTCAAAGACATCCGCTTCCTCGACCACCTCACCGGCATAGACAACGGCAACGCGGTCGGCATGTCCCGCAAGGACACCAAGATCGTGAGTGATGAGAATAAGCCCAAGACCGAGTTTATTCTGCAAGTCTCGCAATACTGCCATGATCTGCGCCTGAACCGTGACATCAAGTGCCGTGGTAGGTTCGTCCGCAATCAGTAGGTCTGGATCATTAGCGACAGCCATGGCGATCATGACACGCTGCCGCATCCCACCTGAAAACTCATGTGGATACTGTTTCACACGCTGATCAGGTTGCGGAATGGAGACTAGCTCCAGCAACTCGATCGCCCGCGTCATAGCGGCTTTCCGATTGAGTTTTTTTTGATGAAGCTGCAAGGCTTCTATCAACTGATCGCCAACCTTCATCACCGGATTGAGAGAAGACAGCGGGTCCTGAAAAATCATCGCAATTTTCGAGCCGCGAAGGCTCCGCATTTCGCGCCGCGATTTACCAACCAGTTCTTCGCCCTGAAATGTAACCGAACCTGAAACCTTGGCATTGGGCGGCGTCAAGCCGATTGAGGCCAGCATCCCGATAGACTTGCCGGAACCAGACTCGCCAACGATACCCAGAACTTCGCGCCGTTTGAGTTCGAGATTGATACCTCTGACCGCGTCAAGCACCTCACCATCGCGGCCAAAGCCGACACGCAGGTTTTCAACTCGGAAGAGACTGGCGTTCTCATTTGGATTTGTCATGTTGTTCTCCAATCACTTCGAACACGGGTCGAAATAGTCGCGAAGACCATCGCCGATGAAATTGAAACCAAGAACGATCGTCAGGATTGCAAGGCCGGGACCCATGGCTATCCACCAGTTGTAGAAATAGACTGCGCCTTCGGCGATCATGGAGCCCCATTCCGGCGTGGGTGGTGTTGCACCAAGGCCGATAAAGCTGAGCGATGCGGCAAGCAAAATGACCTGCCCCAGATCCATCGTCGCGCTGATCAATATGGGGGTCCAGCAGAGCGGCAGAATGTGCTTGAAGAGAACACGGGAGCTGCTGGCGCCAGATGCTATTGCCGCCTCCACATGCTCCCGCTCGCGCACTTCCAGCACCTGCGCCCGCATGAGGCGCGCATAGACAGGCCACCAAACAATGACCATGGCTATCGCAGCATTTTCGAGTCCGGGGCCGAGTGATGCAGCAACAGCCATTGCGAGAAGCATCGGAGGAAATGACAGCGTAATATCGACGAGCCGCATGATCGCCGAGCCAATCAAGCCGCCCTTATAGCCTGAGATAGCACCGGCCAGAGCACCAATGATAACCGCACTCACCACCACTACAAGGGCAATTGGCAGCGAATGCTTGGCTCCATAAAGCGTGCGCGTCAAGACATCGCGTCCCAGAGCATCGGTTCCAAGCCAGTGCGACCAGCTTGGCGCCTGCAAGCGTCGTCCAACCATATCGAGCGGATCGTAGGGCGTCATGTGAGGCGCAAAGAATGTCGCGATGATCCAAAACGCTACGACTATCATCCCGATTGCGACCGGCAGTGTGAACCAGCGGGGTATTCTGAATTTGAGCTGACGCGATGAGGTGTTTACTACTGCAACCATCTGCTTTCCTCTAACCCAAGCGTACGCGGGGATTGGCGAGAACATAGGCGACGTCGGTGAGCAGGTTCGTCACCAGGAACATCACACCGCCGACGATGGTGACACCAATGATAGCTGGGAAATCGAGCGAGCGTGCAGCCTCGACTGCATAAGAGCCCATACCCGGCCAAGCGAAGATCGTTTCAGTCAGCACTGCGCCCGTGATGAGATACGCAAACGAATAACTGATGACGGTCAGAACCGGGACAAGAATGTTGCGCAGGGCATGGCGGAACACTACGCGGAGTTCACCAGCACCTTTGGCGCGTGCAGTGAGGATAAACTCACGCCCGATCACATCAAGCATATTGGCGCGAACAAGACGCGAAATCGTACCCGCCACGGTCCAGCCAAGCACTGTTGCCGGAAGAATCAGATGAGCGAGTGCATTTTTGAATGCTGTGAAATCTCCCGCCAGAAAACTATCGATTGTCATAAAGCCCGTAACTGCAACAGGTGGCGCCATGCGCGGATCCAACCGGCCCGGCCCCGGCAGTAGTTCAAACTGCACCGAGAAGACAAATAGAACGGCGAGCCCCAACCAGAAGACCGGTAGGGAAGAGCCCAACAGTGCAAAAAGCCGCGCCACGTGATCGATGGCGCTGTCACGATAATAAGCCGCCAGAATACCGAGCAGGATACCGACAATAGACCCCAAAACCATGGCCGATAAAACCAGCTCCATGGTGGCTGGTAACCGGGTCATCAGGTCTGTGCTTACCGGGCGCTTTGTGACAAACGAAGTGCCCATATCACCTGACAGCAGATTCTTCAGATAGATGATATAGCGCTCTGGGAGACTGCGATCGAGGCCCCATTTTGCTTTCGCCGCAGCCACAACTTCGGGATTATTCATCTGCTGCTCGGCAACAATAGATGTAAGCGGGTCGCCCTTGGTGATTGTTGTTAGCGCAAAGGCCATGGTTACGATGCCCAGTACCAAAAATGGCATCGCAATGAGGCGTTTGAAGAGATAATTTGACATGCACGGTTCCCATTCTGGAAATCTGGCGCGGTTTTTGGTGCGTCCTTGCACATAGTATTGACAAGCAAATTTGACGCCGTCAATATAATTGGAATTAAATTTCATTTTCTACTGTGATATTCCTTTGAACTGAAACCGAGCACGCTCAGGAGACAATGTGAAGAAAAGAACGAAGCCCAGTTCGTTGGACCTCGATAAAGACAGCGCTCAGGTTTCGAGTGCCCTGGTAAGGGGACTTGAGATTCTGCGAAGCTTCACCCCTAATGATATTTCTCTTGGAAATCAGGAGCTTATTGATCGCACCGGCTTGCCGAAAGCTACCGTGTCGCGGCTGACACTGACTCTGGTCAATCTGGGCTACCTCAACTACGACGAGAATCTCGGACGTTACAGTATCGGCCCTGCGACGATTGCTCTGGGCTATTCGGGTCTTAGCGCAAACGCCGTTGTCTATATGGCGATGCCGCTCATGCGAAAGCTCGCAGAGAAGACCGGCGTTGCTGTTGCAATGGGACTCCGTGAGCAGCGCGAAATGGTCTATATCGCCAATGCGCGTTCGGAAAACCCGGTTTCTCTGCGTCTCAATGTCGGCTCAAGATTGCCATTCTGGCGGACAGCCATGGGGCTTTCCTACTATGCGGGCATGGAAGAAGCCCTGCGAGAAGCCCTGCTTGAACAAATGCTTGCAGCAGAGCCCGATCATGCAGAGAAAATTCGCCGCCTGACAAGCCATGCGCTTGAGGACTTCGCAAGAGACGGCTTCGTTGTTTCATGCGGTGACTGGTACAGCTACATCAACGCTGTGGGTGTTCCATTTCGACCAACTGATGGCACCCAGCTTGTTGCAATTACCTGTGGTGGTATCACCGATATTGCACCGCGAGGCATCTGCTATGGCGAAATCGGACCAGCGCTCAAGCAACTGGCAATCGAGTTGCAGGAGCGCCTGATCGGCAAGATTGAAGCACCCTTACCTTCCTTATCATAGTCATCCATAACGCGACGTCGCAGATTGTTGCAGGAAATCTCATGGCAACCGACATTCTCTATCCAAAAGTCAGTCTGGAAACGAATTCCGGCACAATCTCTCGTTGGCATGTGAAAGACGGTGATCTAGTCCGCCAAGGGCAGCTCCTTTTTGAGATCGACAACGATAAAACTGTCGTTGAGGTGGACGCTCCTCACGATGGAACACTCAAAATTCTAAGGGCCTCGACATCCGACGAAATTGACGTCGGCCAGAGCGTTGCGAGCCTGTTTCTCGAAGACGAAACGATCTCTTCAATTCCCGCCATACCCGCATCGGAACCCACTGCTGGCTTGTCTCCTGAGAGCAAAATGAACTCAGCGAACCCGGCGTCGGATATCCGTTCACACACCACACAAACCGGCAGAGCTATTGCAACGCCACTTGCAAAACGCCTTGCCGGGAACGCCGGAATTGATCTTTCACAGATCAACGGCAGTGGGCCGAGCGGGCGCATACAAAAGAAAGACATTATTGCCGCCATCGAAACGCAACAAACTGTAGGCAACAGATCTCACGAAAGCAGTGACACAGCACTCAACGCCGTGTGGCTGCGTAAGGGAGAAGGAACACCAATCGTCCTTCTACATGGCTTTGCTTCGGATCATAATAACTGGCGTGGGTTGTTTGCCGGAACCCAATGGCAGCAACCCTTATTGGCCATTGATCTACCATCGCATGGCGCCTCGTCGCTTGACCTTGTCGAAAACCTCGACGCAATCGCAGAACGCGTAGAAGCGACTATCAGACAGCTCAACCTCTCGCAAACAATTGTTGTCGGGCATTCCTTCGGCGCGGCGGTGAGCACCCGACTGGCAGTCCGAGGCAATATCGATATCCGTGCACTCGGATTATTTTCACCAGCGGGTCTAGGACCGGAAATCAATTCTGGCTTTGTCGAAAACTTCATTAAAGCCAAGTCGAAAGAAAGCGTCACGCCTTGGCTGCATGAACTTGTTCACGCGAAAGATGTGATTTCAGATGCGTTCATTTATGCCGTGGTGCACCAGCGACAAAACCAGTCGCTGAGCGACGCAATGGGCGCTTTTGCAAAGCAGTTCTTCGCAGATGGAACGCAGACCATATCAATAGCAAACGACCTTGCATCGCTTGAAATACCGGTTCGTGTGGTCTTCGGAAAGCAGGATCGCATTCTACCTTTCAAGCACAGTCGCAACCTGCCGGACAACGTAGCGCTTCATGCATTCGATGCCTGTGGACACATGCCTCACCTTGAAAAGCGCGCCCTGTCACTTCGTATTCTGCAGGAGCTTGTAAGCTCTGCCCGTAACTAAAACACTTTGAAAATGGAAAAAGCCGGAGAAAAATCTCCGGCGTTTTTTGTTTGCTGTACGGTATCTTATTTGGCGACTGAAATCTCGGCCAACGGCAAGTTGCAACAAGCCGAGTAACGAACGCCAGTCACCTTGCTGTTGTAGGCCAGAATAACGTCCGGGCTCAGCATCGGAATGATGACATTGGCAGCAGCCATTTTCTCACCAGCCTGAAACCAGACTTTATCAGCCTGATCGACAGGTGCCTTAAGAGCATCAGCCATGACCTGCTGAATATCGCCAATCACGAATGACGGATCCCGCGCTTCACCGGCACGCTTAGCCCACAGGCTGCCCTTCGCCAGACCAAACGCATCAACATATTGTGATGTGCCAAAGAAATCAGGAGCATAATAAACAGCCGTCAATGGCGTACCGTCACCATTCACCTTTTCGCGCCATGTTGCAAAAGAGACAGGCTGCAGTTCAACCTTGATGTTTACCTTGGATAGATCCTGCTGGATCTTTTGCATCATCTGCGTGAAATCAACGCCGTAAACGTTGAGGTTTGGATAAGTCGCCTCAAGCTTGAAGCCATCCGGATGTCCTGCCTTTGCAAGCAGTTCCTTCGCCTTGTCGGGATTGTATTCAGGTATCTTATGATCAGACCCGCCTGGGAAGCCAATCGGAATGGCGGCACCAATCAACTGGCCTTTGTCGCCCAGCATGAAATCGAGCAGGGTTTCACGATCGATTGCCGTGGAAATTGCCTCGCGTACTTCAGGTGTCAGCGGCACTTCGTTGGATTTTGCACCTGGTGAAAGTGCAATATAGATGAAGTTATAGGAGTGAATGGAATCGATCTTCACGTCGGGATTACGGATGGTCTTGGCAGTTTCCGGATCGATCTGCATGGCAATATCTGCAGAGCCATTTTCAAGCATCTGCGCCTGTGCAACCGCATCCTTCACCTGACGGATGACGACTTCCCCTACTTTCGGAGCCTGGCCCCAATATTTTTCATTCCGTTTCAGACGAAGTTCGGAATTGGGCTCGTAAGCAGCCAGAACGAATGGACCACTACCAGCTGAATTGGCGAGGAACCAGGCCTCGGCATTGTCTTTTTCTGCTGCATCTTCACCGTTTACAGCCTTGGCTTCCGAAATTGCAACAGCACTGTTGATGATGCCGAAATAGGGCGAGGCCACGACATTGAAGAACTCGGAATTGGGAGCCTTCGTCTTTACAACCACTGTTGCTTCATCAGGCGTATCAATGGAGGCGATCGTATCAGCAAGGAATGAAGGACTTGCCTTCACATTCTTCAAGCGCTCCCAGGACCATTTCACGTCCTTGGCCTTAACCTTCGAACCATCCGAGAATACCGCTTTAGGGTTGATCTTGAATGTAAATTCAGTTTGGTCTCCATTCGCTGTATAGCTTTCAGCGAGTACCGGTATGACCTTGTTGTCCTTGTCCAGCGACAAAAGACCTTCATAAACGGCCGAGTCATAAATCTGACAAGTATCGCAGAAGGTGCGGTGTGGATCGAGCGAGTTGATGTCCATGTTGCGCGCGATCACAAGCGAATCCGCGTTTTGCGCATAGGCTGCGGGAACCGCAGTCAGCAGCGTTGCCGCCATCATCAGGCTTTTGAAATGCGCCATCAATAGGCGGTTCAGCCCCGTTTTCCCATTTTTCATATCGTTCCTCATTTTTCTCTTCTTATGTTCAAACTCATCAGGCATTGCGCGTGATTTGTTCCAGCGCCGCCCGAACCTTTTCCGATGACCCGAGAGCCGCCTTGTTCAAGACCAGTGAAACCACAGGTGACGACAAACTGCCGGTCACATGCAGAATTTCATGATCAAGATCGTTGAAGAAACGCCGCTGAATTTCAGCAGCCCAATGCCGTCCGAGCGAAAGCCCGCTCGCGACCTGCTCGGCAATCACCACACGATTGGTCTTGGCTATAGACTGGCCGATCAGTTCCCAATCAATGCCTGTCATATCGAGGCTACGCATGTCGATAATCTCGGCATCTATGCCGGATTCTTCCGCAGCTTTGACGGAGGCCTGTACCATCACAGATGTCGAAAGCACCGTACATGCGGAGCCTGATCTCGCGATGCGGGCCTTCCCGAGAGGAATACAATAATCACGGTCTTCCTTGGGCACGAGGCTTTCACGCTGATAAAACTCAACATGCTCAATAACAACAACAGGGTCGTTTGATTTGAGCGCGCTATTCATCAAACCGACATAGTCAAAGGCATTGGTCGGAGACACGACACGCCAACCCGGAAACATGGCGAACAGTGCCGATGGGTCACCTGAATGCTGGGAGCCGTAACCAGTGTGCGGCGACACGCGAACGCGCATCACAATCGGCACAGGAAAACCATCGCCGAACATATGACGGACTTTGGAAATACCATTGGCAATCTGATCAGCAGCAACAAAGCAGAAGTCACCGAACATGATTTCTACAACCGGGCGCAGTCCCCGCAAGGCAGCTCCCAGTGCGACACCCGTAAAACCATTTTCCGCAATCGGCATGGCGAGCACTCTTCCCGGGAACAGCTCAAGTGCGTTCTTGGTGAACCCGCTGACGCCGCCGGCAAAACGGTGAACATCCTCACCCATGACGATGATTGTCGGGTCCTTCTCCATTGCCCGACCAAGCACATCGGACGCCGCAGCCGCAAAACGCACCTTCACAAGCTCATCGGCGGAATAGTCCTCAATTTCTCTAAAACGAGCATCCGAAAACTCCTGCCCGTCGCCAAGTATGCCTTCATCGACGCTTTCTGCTGAAGGCCATAGAGCATCAGGTATCCGCAGCACATTGCTACCGGGTGCAGTTTCAGTGAGGCGAGATCCTGCAGCCTGCACTGCAGCACTGACTTTCACGTCGATCTCGGCAAGCTCTGCATCGCTGGCAATGCCAAGCTCCTTCAGGCGCCGCTCTGCCTGAGCGATTGGATCACGGCGCTTCCACTCTTCCTCTTCTTCGCCTGTGCGATAGCCGAAATCGCTTCCGGCCTTGCTCCCGCTTTGATGAAGGTAGCGATAGCATTGCGCTTCAATAACGACCGGGCCGCCTTCATCCTCAATGATCTGACAGGCATTGCGCATTGCGTGATGAACAGCGACAACATCCATTCCGTCGCACTCAATGCCAGGGAAGCCCAGCATTGGGCCGCGCGAAGCAATGCGGGTTTCACGAGTAGCATCCTGAATATGAGTCGATACGGCGTAGAGATTGTTCTCAACGTAGAAAATCACCGGAAGACTATAGAGTGCAGCGATGTTCATCGCTTCATAGGTAGCCCCCTGCAAGGAAGCGCCATCGCCAAAGAATGCGACCGATATACCCTTTCTGCCAAGCAATTTATCGGCAAGTGCATAACCGGCTGCATGAGGAATATTGCCACCAACGATAGCACTTGTGCCTGCAATGCCGGATGCGGCATCGCGCATATGCATGGAGCCGCCACGACCACCGCAATAGCCGGGATTAAGCCCCATAATCTCTGCCATTAAACGATAGACGGCATCATTCATGTCGTCGGTAAAATCGGATTGAAGAATATCGAAATCCGATGGCGTCTGTGCATTGATCAGCTTTGTCAGCACCTGATGGTGCGCACGATGCGTACCATTGATCTGATCATCAGAACCGAGCATCGACATGGCACCCACTGCCGCAGCTTCCTGCCCGATACTGGCATGAGCCGGACCATGAACCAGCCCTGCTTTTTCAAAGTCGAGTATTTTTTCCTCAAAGCGCCGGATGAGCTTCATCTGGCTAAACCATTTCAACAGATCACCGGCTTTAGCAGCGCGCCAGTCATCTTCCGTCACATTGAGCCGATACCAGGGCGCAGAAGGTTTGAGTTCAATTTTCTCGGCCATGATAAAGGTTCCCTAATTGCATTCTGCCAGTGGCAGTTTCAGTTCTGCCCTGCGGCGCAGCCACAGGCTGGCGCGGTATCGCGGATCGCCGGTTCTCCCAAACATCCGATCCAGAATATGGACGACAATATCGGCTCCGATCCGGTCACCCCATTCAAGCGGTCCATATGGATAGCCGAGTCCCAAACGCACGGCCGCATCGAGGTCATCGACTGATGCTATGTTTTGATGAACAATATCGGCTGCGATATTCACAATCATCGCCAGAACACGCTGGCAAACAGTTCCGCATGTATCTTCAACCAGCGATGCTTTGCCCCCATCGGACTGCGCCAAAGCGAGGGAGTGTTGCCGCGTAAGGTCAGTTGCTCCCGGTGAAGCGACCAGCGTTCGGTGTTTGTGGATGCCAAATAGCGGATCAAAGCCAATGGTGTTGGCAGAGTTCAAACCTTCCCGCACAATTGCGGAGGTTAGATCATCGCCAATCAAACCGATCAGAACCAGCGCGCTCGCACTTGCATCATTGATGATTGGAACGCCTGCCTGCTGTGCGACTTTGTGCAGCGCCTTGTCAGGTGTATCGCCGATAATCGCCACCGATTTGGGCAGGCTGCGCGGGCCATCGCTTGCTACAGCCGTAGTGGCATCATCTGAATAATCATAAAAGCCGCGTCCACTTTTGCGTCCAAGCAGACCGGCATCAAGGCGCTGCCGTGTGATAACCGAAGGGCGATAACGGGGTTCCTGATAATACTGCCCGAAAATCGCTTCCATGACGGGATGGGACACATCAAGTCCCGTCAAATCGAGAAGTTCAAAAGGCCCCATGCGGAACCCCGCAGCATCCCTGAGAATTGCATCAATCGTAGTGAAATCGGCGATACTTTCCCGGATCATTGCAAGCGCTTCCGTGCCATAAGCACGACCGGCATGGTTGACGATAAAACCTGGTGTGTCGGAAGCCATCACAGGTCGATGACCAATCCGCAAAGCTAACTCTTTTAGAACATCAAGAACCCTGTCATCAGTCAGTGCAGCTTTGATCACTTCCACAACCCGCATTAGCGGAACGGGATTAAAAAAGTGAAATCCAGCTATACGCTGTGGACGTTGCGCTTTTCCGGCAATTGCAGTTACCGACAAAGACGATGTATTTGTCGCGATGATTGCTTCAGACGGGAGGCATTTTTCGAGAGCGGCGACCAACTCCCGCTTCACACCAATGTCTTCAACCACAGCTTCTATGACAAGGTCGGCCACGTCCAAATCGCCAAGAGCATCGACAGGGGTGATCCGGTCCAGAATGTGTGCGGCCTTATCTACGTTCAGTTTTCCACGCGCGACGCGACTATCCAAACGCTTTGACAGCTCCTGCTTCGCAGCCTCAGCTTTTCCCGGAAACTGGTCGAACATATAAACAGACACACCAGCGACGGCCATGGTTTCGGCTATACCGATCCCCATAACCCCTGCACCAACGATACCAACTCTATTGATAAGACCAGAATGCTCCGATATTGCAGCCATACTAGCGCCCCTTGAACTGAGGCTTGCGCTTGGACAAGAAGGCATCAATACCTTCCCGTTTGTCTTCCGTGTCGAAGAGAAGCTGGAACGCTTTTCGCTCCAATCTCAGAGCTGTTTCGAGAGGTGCATCTTCGCCATGAGTGACAGCCTCCTTGATCTGTTCGGCTGCAAGCGGTGGCATCAGAGCAATTTTTCCGGCGAGCTTTAGCGCCTCTTCCAACGCCTGCCCTTCGTCCGTCAATCTACTGACAAGACCATATCTTTCTGCATCCACTGCCGAGAGCATTTCTCCCGTCAGAGCAAGCAGCATGGTCTTATATTTGCCTATTGCCCGTAAGAGCCGTTGCGTCCCGCCTGCGCCAGGCATCAATCCGAGCTTGATTTCTGGCTGACCAAAATTTGCGGTTTTTGATGCAACGATAATATCGGCGTGCATTGCAAGCTCACAACCACCGCCCAACGCATAGCCTTCCACGGCAGCGATCACCGGCTTGGGACAACGAGCGAGACTCTCCCAGTAACGATGAAGCCGCTGGGCGAGAATTTCTCCCGCGCCAGTCTGTGCGAACACTTTAACATCTGAACCAGCGGCGAAATTTCCACCTTTTCCCGCAATGACGATAACCCGCGTTTCCGCATCACTCGCAAGCCGATCAACTGCTTCTGACAGTTTTTGGCGGATATCCATATTCAATGCATTGAGTGCTTCTGGACGATTGATTTCCAGTAAGGCCACACCTGCCGCCGGGCGGCTTTCGATCACCACATCGGTAAGCTCGGTCATCCTCTCCCCAACTTCCCCTGAACCCTTTCCAATTATGCCTAAACCACAAATGGAATTTAATTTCATTTTATATTGTCTCGAACTTTAATCTATGAAACATTCTCTTAGCAATAGGATATTTCTGCAAAACGCGATGTGTTTCATCTTTGTTGAAATCACCCGCGAAGGGGCACTTCATGATCCGCGACCCGGAGACTTTTCAATCACTGTTAGAAACGATCAGACGCTTCGTTAGAGAGCGACTGATGCCCGTCGAAAGGCAGGTGGAAGAAACAAACAGCATCCCCACCGATGTCATAGACGACATGCGTGCCATGGGCCTGTTCGGCCTCTCAATTCCTGAAGAATATGATGGACTTGGGCTAACAATGGAGGAAGAGGTTCTCGTCGGTTTTGAGCTCGGCTATACCTCTCCGGCATTTCGTTCTGTCATCGGCACAAACAACGGTATCGGGTCGCAGGGGATTATCGCTGACGGCACCGAAGCCCAGAAAACCTATTGGTTGCCCAGACTTGCAAGTGGAGAAATCATAGGCTCCTTCGCGCTGACAGAGCCCGATGTGGGGTCCGATGCAGGCGCAGTCAAAACCACGGCTGTAAAAGACGACGATACTTACATTCTTAATGGCGTAAAGCGCTTCATAACCAACGCACCGATTGCCGGTGTGTTTACGCTTATGGCAAGAACTGGCGAAGCTGGGCCTTCCGGCGTGACGGCATTTCTGGTTGACCGAAATTCCCCCGGCCTAACCGTCGGCAAGGCGGACCATAAGATGGGGCAACGCGGCACGCAGACCTGCGATGTCTATCTGGAGAATGTTCGCGTCCCTGCGGAAAACATCATTGGTGGTGTGGAAGGTCGCGGCTTCAAAACAGCAATGAAAGTTCTCAACCGTGGTCGGCTGCATATTTCCTCCGTATGCACGGGCATGGCAGAGCGATTGATTGATGAAGCTGTCGGTTTCGCCAAAAGCCGTATTCAGTTCGGCAAGCCTATTGCGGAGCACCAGATGATCCAGGCCATGATGGCGGATATGAGCACCGAAGCCTATGCCGCACGATGCATGGTGCTCGATTCAGCGCGCGCTTTCGATGATCGGGATCCGGCAATCATTCGCAAGGCGGCAAGCTGCAAGCTCTATTGTTCCGAAATGGTGGGACGTGTCGCCGATCACGCCGTTCAGATACATGGTGGCTCCGGTTATATGCAGGACTATGCCGTTGAGCACTTCTATCGCGATGTGCGCCTTTTCCGTCTTTATGAGGGCACGTCACAAATTCAGCGCATCATCATCGCGCGCGAAATGACGAGGGCCTAAATCATGGAAGTTACCGGCAAGAGCAAAATCCTTTTTGTGCTGGCGCACCCGGTCGGTCATGTGCGGGCAAGCCACGTCTTCAATACTCACTTCGACAAGACCAGTAAAAATGCAGCGGCGGTTCCCTTGCATGTTCACCCTGATGATCTTGCGCAAGTCACCCAATCCATCCGCAAAATGGGCAATGTAAGTGGCTTTGGCGTGACTATCCCGCATAAAATCGCGATCATTCCGCTTCTCGATGCTGTAACCGAAGCGGCGCAAGAAATCGGTGCTGTCAATTTTGTGCGTCGGGAGGCAAGTGGTCGCCTTGTTGGTGACAATTTGGATGGCCCCGGTTTTATCGAAGGATTGCGGAGCAATGGTATCGAACCTAGCGGCATGTCTGTTTTGATGCTGGGAGCAGGCGGCGCTGGACGCGCTGTGGGTTTTGCTCTTGCAAAGGCTGGTGTGCGTTCCTTGTGGATCGCCAATCGCGATAACGCAAAAGCCGCAGCTCTCGCCACAGATATACAGTCGGCCTATCCAAACTGCTCATTCCAAAGCGGACAGGATCATGGCACCCATTTCGACCTCATCGTCAATACGACTTCGCTAGGAATGGCCGAGGAAGATGAACTTCCGATTGGTCTGACAGGTGTCTCTTCCGAGACCACAATATCCGACATCATCGTCAACCCGCCGATGACACGTTTGCTACAGCTGGCTCAGGCTAAAGGGTGCAGGATCATCAATGGAGTGCCAATGCTTGATGCACAGATGGTTCTGGCATGCAAACATATGGGCATTTGAGTCGTGCCAAGGTGTTGATATATTCGATCGCCCGACAAGGACGCACCCGGCAATTGGAGCCTATTGATGAATATTGCGAACGAACCGGACAGCAGCTTGACTGAACCCGATGAAGCAAACGTCAACGAAGCTCAGGCGGAATCTGGTGAGGTGTTGTCCAACACTGTTTACAATACGCTCAAATCGCAGCTAATGCAGGCGCAACTTCTTCCGCTGCAGCGGCTCAAGGTTCGCGATCTTGCACGTTCATTGGGCACATCGGAAACCCCTGTCCGGGAAGCACTGATCCAGCTTTCGCGCGAAGGGGCCATCGAGATCAAGCCGCGCTATTACATCCGTGTGCGCAAACTTTCGGCCAATGAATACGAAGAGATTCGTGCGATGCGCCTGGAACTTGAACCTATGGCGGCGGAGCGCGCATTGCCGCATATCACCGAAGACGACATTCTCCAGCTTGAAGACCTGCATAATAGGCTGATCGCTGCAGAAAAATGCGGCGACTGGCCTGAAGCATTGCAGACAAACTTCGATTTCCATTTCATCATCTATCGTCGTTCAGGCATGAAACATCTGATTGATGTGCTTGAAGCACTCTGGATGCGTATTGGCCCAATCCTGTCGGAACTCTATCCCAACGCTGTGCCATCTTATGCCGGACCTCACCAGCACGAACAGGTTCTGGCAGCCTTGCGTGATCGAGACTCTTACGCTCTGCGCATGGCCATCCGCATGGACCTTATCGAAGGCGGGGCAGCTCTTGTCAGACATCTGAAGTCGTCAGCGTATACAGATTGATCCAAACAAAAAGCCGACGCCACTCGGGCGCCGGCCTGACATTGCATTGGGACTTTGCTTATTCAGCAAGCCAGTTCTGCCAGCGCTCACGAAGCATGTTGCGGTTTTCACCAATCCACTTGAAATCCGGTACGAGCAGCAACTTGTAGTTTTCGGGAGATGTAGCGTAATTCTTCTGCTCAGCTTCAGGCAGCAAAGCCACACCTTCTTTTGAATGAGTCGCGTAGTTTGCTGTCTTGATGAAGGCAGGATGACCTTCTGCATGACCATAGAAGTAATTGATAAACTTCAGCGCGCCTTCCGGGTTAGGTGCATCTTTCAGGATAGCGAAATAGCCTGTATCCATTACTGCATCATTCCAACTTACATTAAATGGTGCGCCATCATTCATGGCGCTCAATGCTCTGCCGGAATAGGACATCGTCATGGCGACTTCCTGATCGCGCATGATCTGTGCCACCTGATTGCCAGTCTTCCACCACACGCTGATATGCGGTTTGATCTCGTCGAGCTTTTTATAAGCCCGGTTCAGATCCATCGGGAAAATCTTGTCGCGCGGCACGCCATCAGCGATCAGTGCGATAGCCGGCAACCACCAGTCACGATCACCGGTGTCCGGCAATCCGCGCGGCCCCGGAAATGTCTTCACATCCCAGAAGTCGGCCCATGTCTGAGGCACCTTGTCCTTGTAAACGGATGTGTCATAGGCCAGCAGCATACCGCCCGTCGTTCTTGCAACACCCTTTTCTTTACAAGAGCCTTCAACGCCTTTCGCTTCGACATTCGGTAGTTTCGAGCAATCAATCGTCAAAAGAAGATCGGCTTTGTCGACCAGGTCGGGACCCGTTGCCGTAACAATATCAAACTCATATTTGTTGGCGCGCTTCATGGCTTCGACACGCGCCCACTGATCCGGTACCTCAATATCAAACGGCACGACATCCGTGCCACTTTCTTGCTTGAAGGGGCCGTAAAACTCTTTCTCAAGCGTCTGGCGCATCTGGCCACCAGTCGTCGCATAAACGACGCTGTCAGCTTTGGCCACAATCGATCCGGCTGCAATCAGCAACCCGGCGCACATCAGTAGTCTGGTTGTTTTCTTGAACATGTTTCCCTCACTTCTATGATTTTCTTATTCTTCAGTCACGACCTGCTGTGAACGCGTAGCAAGCGCGCGCAGTCCTGCAGCCCCCACCAGAACGATGATCGAAAGCAGCGTGAGCATCACGGCAATTGCTGGGATAATCGGTGTCAGATTCTGCTCGATATCATCGAACATCATGCGCGGCAGGGTCTTGTCTCGCACGCCTGCAAGAAAGAACGAAATTACCGGCTCATCGAACGATATGACGAAGGCAAACAACGCGCCCGATAAAACATTCGGCCATATCAGCGGTAAGGTCACGGCGCGAAAAGCCAAAAAGCGGTTCGCGCCACAACACATTGCCGCATCTTCCAAAGCGGGATCGACCTGCGAGAGCGCTGCTACAATCGTAAACACACTGAAGGGCAGTGCAATGATCGTGTGTGCAAAAACGTAACCGGCCGTTGTCTCTGTCAGTCCGACACTTTGAAACATCAGATAGAGCGCAATCGCCAAGGCGATATGCGGCACAACGATGGGCCCAATGAGCAAAGTCTGGAAAATGGTCGCGAGCGCACCCTTGCCGCGCACAATCGCATAGCTTGCACATAACCCAATAATTGCACTCGAAATCGCGGTGAAAAATGCAATCTTCGCGCTGAATGCCGTTGCACTCATCCATTGTGCAGACTGAAAGAAGGCACCAAACCACTGCCACGTAAACCCGCGTGGTGGAAAGGTGATGTAATCCGTCTCACTAAACGCCATTGGCAGAATGATAAGGATCGGCACAACGAGAAAACACAGCACCAGATAGACATAGGCATTGAGGAGCAAATTACGGCTGTTCATGTATTGCCTCCCATCATCCGGTTGAACTTGAACACACGACCGAAGACCAGCGAAACAGCCATCACCAGAAGTGTAAGAATACCCACCAGTGCTGCTGCGAATGGCCAATCCAGCGTTTCACGCAGCTGCTGGGAAATCAGCGTCGCAATCATCATTTCTTTCGGCGAACCAAGCAGCGAAGGCGTGATGAAATAGCCAAGTGCGGTGAGAAAGGTAAGGATCATCCCGCCCATAACTCCCGGCAGGGTGAGCGGAAAAATGACCTCGAAAAAGGTTCGTATTGGGCCAGCGCCGAGGATGGCAGCAGCTCTCGCATAATCCCGCGGCACGTTGCGAATAGCGCCATAGATTGGCAGAACCACAAACGGCAAGAGAACATGCGTCATAGCAATGAGAACTGCGGTTTGGGTGTAAAGCAGTTTCAGCGGCTGATCGATGAGCCCAAGTTGCAGCAAACCTTGATTGACCAATCCATTACGCTGCAAAAGTACGGCCCAGGCAGCGGTTCGCACCAGCACAGACGACCAGAATGGCAACAGGATACAGGCGGTTATGAAGATCAGCTTTGGCCCACTCGAATGCGCCATCAGCCAAGCAATGGGATAGGCCATCAGCAGCGCGATCACGCTGACCAACGCGGCAATCAAGACCGTGCGTCCGAGCACATTGAGATAAACCGGGTTGGAGAAAACCCGCTGATAGTTGTCCAATGAAACCGATGGCTCTGTCACTGACAACGCAAGCAGACTGACCAGCGGATAGATAAAGAACAGCAGAAGCAGCGAGAAGAAGGGCAAAAGCAGAAGCAGCATTCCGCCCTTCGACAGCTTGCGCCCGTCTGGCTCAAAGAACATTTTCAACATCGGCTCAGCTCGCACGAGAATAGACGAGGCTTGCTTCGGGAGCAAAGCCCAATCGCAGCTTTTGTCCTGCACCAATGTCAGGAACCGCCGCACTCGCCAGTCTTGCGCGCAGTTCTGTTCCGTCAGCCATTGCACCCAAAATGGCCGTGTCTGGACCAGCATAGATCACATCACGAACGGTGATTTCCAATCCACGCTCCGCAGGAACCAGACGTTCCGGACGAACTGCCATCAACGCATTGCCGGATTTGGCACCCATGACATTTTCGGATGGTATCGAAACCACGGTCCCGTCGGCGGCTTGCGCCTTGGCCCCATCCCACACGATCGGGATGAGGTTCATTTCACCGATGAAGCTTGCGGAAAACAGATTGGCGGGGCGGTTGTAGAGTTCACGCGCGCTAGCAATTTGCTGGATATGCCCGCCTTGCAGGATAGCAACGCGATCCGCCATCGTCAGCGCTTCACTCTGATCATGGGTGACGAATACGATGGTCATGTCCAGTTCGGCATGAAGGCGCTTGATCTCGATCTGCATTTCTTCACGCAGATTTTTGTCCAGCGCCGACAAAGGCTCATCCATCAGAAGAACGCGCGGCGAATAGACAATAGCGCGAGCCAGCGCAACACGCTGCTGCTGTCCACCCGACAATTGCTTCGGGCTGCGATTGGCGAAATCGGCAAGTCGCACGCGTACAAGTGCCTCGCGGGCAATACGATACCGTTCTTCTTTTGGCACCCCCCTTGTTTTAAGTGGGAAAGCCACATTATCGAGCACAGTCATGTTGGGAAACAGCGTGTAATGCTGAAACACCATGCCGATATTGCGTTTATGCGGGGGTACGCGGGTGTAATCGTTGCTTCCAAATAGAATACGCCCTTTGTCGGGGCGCTCGAACCCGGCCAGCATCATCAGGATAGTTGATTTGCCGGAACCCGATGGCCCCAGCAGGGCAAGGAACTCACCCGGCGCGATCTCCATATCTAGACCGTCTACCGCGGTGTGGCTCCCATAATTTTTAGTCACTCCCTGAATGCTAATACCCAGCCCGGAATCGGGCGTGCTCTCCTGGCTAGCCATGCTTTCCCCTGATGTTTTTGTTGTTGGCAGAGCTTAACCCGCATTTCGCATCCATGTCTATAATGATATATCAAATTTATCGATCAAAATAACCGAACTCGATTTTCCGCACTGCTCTGCCTGATATTTCCCCCAGGCCATGCCGCTGAATGTCCGATTTCTTGCACTAACGGTGCCAAAACCCCTTAATGCGGCAATATTTATCTCAATTATTGGAATCACCCTTGACATATCATCACGACGCGGATCATTTTTGATATATCATAATTTGAGGTGATGAACGTAAAAGCGTCGTCAAATGGGAGACTATCAATGCCTGCGCATTCCACTTCGGCCCAAACCCTGAGCGAACACAATCCAGACGCAAAGCTTCGTGCACGCGCAGAACGTGTGATCCCTAACGGCATGTGGGGACATCAGCGCGCAGCGTCGCTTCCAGAGGGATATCCGCAGTATTTCGCATCAGGCGAAGGCGCGCATGTTACGGATGTCAACGGCAACAGCTATATTGATTTCATGTGTGCTTGGGGTCCCATCATTCTGGGTCACCGCCATGCGCAGGTGGACGCGGCTGCACTCAGCCAGATAGAGGCAGGCGATTGCCTCAATGGTCCAACAGCGCACGCTGTTGAACTTGCAGAGCTGCTCGTTGAAACAGTCCCCCATGCCGACTGGGCATTGCTGCAGAAGAACGGCACCGACGCCACGACCAGCTGCGTAACAATCGCACGCGGCGCAACCAAACGCCGCAAGGTTCTGGTCGCTAAGGGTGCCTATCACGGTGCTGTGCCATGGTGTACGCCATCACTCGTCGGCGTAACGGCCGAAGATCGTGCTCACCTCGTCCACTATGTTTACAACGACGTTGAAAGCCTCACTGCCGCCGCAAAACAGGCCGGTGACGATCTGGCTGCGATCATTGTCTCCGCCTTCAAGCACGACCTTGCCATCCCACAGGAACTTCCCTCCACAGAATTCGCCAAGACGGCACGCGCCCTTTGCGATGCGGCGGGTGCGGCGCTCATTCTTGATGACGTCCGTGGCGGTTTCCGCCTTGATCTGGGCGGAAGCTGGCGCGGAACCGGCGTCGAACCGGACCTTGCCGCCTATTCCAAGGCAATCGCCAATGGTTATTCGCTTGCGGCAGTCACCGGAACCAACCACTTCCGTGAATCCGCAGGACAAGCTTACATGACTGGTTCGTTTTGGTATGCTGGCGCATCTATGGCCGCTGCGGTTGCCACCATCAAGGAACTGAAGCGTATTGATGGACCTGCACGCATGAAACATGCGGGCGAACGCCTGCGCACCGGCCTTGATGCTCAGGCACACGCGCATGGTTTTGAGCTGCTGCAAACCGGACCTGCCGCAATGCCGCTGGTACAATTTGTCGGCGATACGGATGCACAGCTTGGCGCACGTTTCTGTCGCGAAGCGCTGAACCGCGGCGTTTACCTGCACCACAAGCACAACATGTTCATTTCCTGCGCACACACGGATGCGGTGATCGACGACGCACTTTCCCGGACGGAAGACGCTTTCAAGGCAATCTCCACCCGGTAAGGAAAAAGCGTGAACGAACAACCGGGCGACGAAAGGGACAACCTTTCAGACATTGTGTACCAGCAGCTCAAATCAGGGCTGCTGCGGGCACAGTTCAAGCCGCATCAGCGGTTCAAGGTTCGTCAACTGGCTCAGGATCTGGGCACATCGGAGACACCGGTTCGCGAAGCGCTCATGCAGTTGTCACGCGAAGGCGCGATTGAAATCAAACCGCGCTTTTATATTCGCGTACGGCGTTTAACGCTGGCTGAGTACAATGAAATCCGCGCGATGAGGCTCGTTCTGGAGCCTCTCGCAGCCGAACATGCGCTGACAAACATAACCGATGAAGCCATCACCAGACTGGAAACCATTCATCAGCATTTGACTGAAGCCGAACGCACGGAAGATTGGCGCGCGGCGCTGCAGATAAATTCGGATTTCCATTTCGGGCTCTATAAACAAAGCCGGATGGCACATCTGATAGACGTGCTTGAAAGTCTCTGGATCAGGGTCGGCCCACTTGTTTCGGAACTCTATCCAACGGCAAAACCGAGCTATCCCGGACGCCACCAGCACGAGAACATTTTAACGGCGCTCAGCAACCGTGACAGCTATGCGTTACGCCTCGCCGTCCAACTCGACCTCATAGAAGGAGGCGCTGCCCTTCTGAAGCGCCTCCAGCAATACGAAAAAGACAATCCCGGCGATGCCGATCGTTCAGCATTGAACAGCAATCTGAGTTTTTGATTCAAGGAGGAAGCTCACAATGTCCCGCGACAAGTTCAATTTTCCCGAAATGGGGCCACATGCGATCAAGCCATGGGCGGTTCGCAAAGGTTTTGCGGACGAGCACTTTCTTTCAGACTATCGCTATCAGTTTCCGCGTGAAGACCCTGCTCTGCCCGAAGTTTTCGTCTACACAGAGAAGATGTCTTACGACCCCGGTGAAACGGTCGAGTTTCATGGTTCCACCACAGCCAAAACATGGTCGATCCAGATATATCGTGACGGCCACGAACCTCAGATGATGGACGAGGCTTTCGACCTTCCTGGTAGCTTCACCAAAACATCAGAAACGGCCTATATGGACGGCTGCAACTGGCCAGTTCTTTATAGCTGGAAAATTCCCGACGATGCGCGCTCGGGCTTCTATCGCGTTGTCTCGACATGCATGCGTCCCGATGGCGAGCGTTTCGTTCAACATCATTTCGTCGTGGTCCGCCCGACGAAGAAGACGCGCTCGGGCCGCATTCTCTTGATGTTCGCAACTGGCACCTGGATGGCTTACAATGACTGGGGCGGCGCGAACCACTATTTCGGAACATGGGGTCCGAATAAGAATGAAGGCTCGCCGATTTTGAGCCTGCGTCGTCCATGGTCGAAAGGCATGATCTGGTTGCCGCAAGGGGCAGCGCGCGTCTGTAATCCGGTCTGGCAAGACATGGGCGATGCAACCCGATACCCATCCAAAGAATGGGGCTATACGATGGGGTTCTCGCAATATTATTCGTCCGCGGGCTACGCCCAGTATGAGCGCTATTTCGTGACCTGGGCTGAGGCAGCAGGCTATCAGATCGACTATATAACCCAGACCGATCTCCACTATAATTCCGGCATCCTCGACGATTACAATTGTCTGGTCACTGTTGGCCATGATGAATATTGGTCATGGGACATGCGCAAAACCGTCGAGGATTTCGTCGCTCGCGGCGGGCATCTCGCGCGCTTTGGCGGCAACTTCCTCTGGCAGATCCGTCTTGAAAATGATGGTCAGACACAGGTTTGCTGGAAAACCAAAGCGCCTACGCAAGACCCCATCATGCAAACCGATCAGAAACACCTATGCACCGCGAACTGGGCAAGTGGCGCGGTTAACTGGCCGGGGGCTTCGACTGTCGGTGTTAACGGTGAAAACGGAATGTATGGCAGCTGGGGTGGTTTCTCTCCCCGTGGCTCTCGCGGGCTCACCGTCTACCAACCAGAGCATTGGATCTTCGAAGGCACGCATCTACGCTATGCAGATATCTTTGGTCACGAGGCCCAGATCTTCGGTTATGAGGTCGACGGCCTCAATTACTCATTCAAGAACGGCTTCCCCTATGCCGTAGAAGAGCATGGTGTGCCAACCGACAAGATCGAAATTCTCGCCATGACGCCAGCATCGATCTACGAATATGAACTCGACGGTCAGGGACATCGTTACTATGTTCGCGATAGCGATCTGCAGGGCATCTGCGAAATGGCGCCTGATGGTTATGAAGCGGCCCGCAAGCGTCTGGCGCATGGGGCAGGTATGCTCGTATCCATGAAGCAAGGTGATGGTGAAGTGGTAACTGCCGGGCTTTGTGAATGGGTGATGGGCCTCAAGCGCAACTGTGCCTATACCACCACCATTACCCGCAACGTTCTGGATCGGTTTCAGGAAACAGGGCCTTCTCGCGCCTGATCCATACAGCAAATCAGGCCCGAATTTTCATTCGGGCCTGTTCTTATCAGCCATCAGCGCGGCATCGGTTTACTGCCATAATATCCATAGCGCTCGCGAACTTCATCCAGCTCAGCTTCGCTCAAAAGCGCCGGATCGCCAATCTGACAAGCCAATATGTACTGGCGTGCCAACGTTTCGAGTTTTTCTGCCAGCAATGTTGCATGGGCCATATCCCTGCCCCACACCACCATACCATGGCTTGCCATCAGACAGGCGCGATGGTTGCCCATAGCCCGCACGATTTCATAAGCCAAAGCATCAGAACCAAATACGCGATAATCAGCACAGGGAACCTCGTTCCCGCCAAATGAAGCAATCATATAATGGAAAGCGGGCAATGGCTTACGCAGACACGACAATGCAACACAGCTATCCGCATGCGAGTGGATCACAGCACCGGCTTCGGGATGATTGCGCATGATTTCGGTATGGATGCGCCACTCGCTGGAAGGGACACTGCCCGCAAGATGCTCGCCTTCCACCGAAACAAGACTCATGTCTTCAGGCTTCATACGCGATGTGGCGCCGGTCGGCGTAACCCAGATATGTTCGCCTTCCCGAATACTGATATTGCCGCTGCTGCCGTGATTGAAGCCCTTCTGTTCCATATGACGCATCGCATCCACGATTGCGCGACGTGCTGTAAGGCTCTGATCAAAATCGGTTGGCATCGTCTGTTCCCCGTTGTTGGCAGCCAAGAGTTTGTGATGATGCCTAACTTCATAATCCCGGCAATTGACGCGGTCTATCAAAATGATACTTAATTGGAATTAAATTTCATTATCTATGACGCGCAATTACGCATGGCATGATACGAGGATAAAAATGGGGAATAACGGCACTCTTGGGATCATCGCCGACGATATGACAGGCGCGTTGATGGTCGCTGCTTACTATGAAACAGCTGGCATTAGAACCGCTGTCGTGACAGATATCGAAGCTATCCGCGAATGTGCAGGCGAAGCTGTCGTCATATGGGCCGGCAGAACGCGTCTTGCTGAGCCGGATGAAGCAAAACGACAGATCACACACGCAGCTGATGCTTTTGATGCAATCGGATGCGATCAAGTCATTTACAAAGTCTGTGCCAGTTTCGATTCAACGGAACAGGGTAACGTTGGGCCTGCCGCCGACGTGTTGAGCGCACGCTATAACCCGAGCAATCTTCTATTCTGCCCCGGCTTTCCCAAGTTCAACGCCACGGTTCATCAAGGCTATCTCTTCTATCGAAGCCGCCTCATCTCTGAATCCGTCAAGCGCTATGACCCCGCCACGCCAATGAGCGATCCCGACATGGTTCGTTTCATCGGAAAACAGACAGCAGAACCGATAGGACTTTTGCCCCACTCCATACTGCTTAAAGGCAAAGACACAGCGCAAGCACATCTTGATGAGCTCGCAAATGCTGGCAAATGCTATTGCGTTGTCGATGCAAGCGATGACGGCGACGTCAAGATCGCGGCCGAACTGGCACGAGCACAACCAACGATGGTCAGCTCCGATGCTGTTCTCATTCAGCTAGGAATTGACCGCTTTGCCCCCAAGCCAGCTGTAACAGTTGCGCCACCGGCACCAAGCAATGGCACTGCCGCGGTTCTGGTTGGAACAGTTGGCCCCATTGCGGATGGACAGATTGCGGTTTTTGCCAAACAGCACCCGGTTTTGACTCTTGACCTGATAAAAGATGGCGATATCGACGCCATGATGTCAAAAGCAATGAAATGGGCAAAAAATCATCACGGCAAACAGCCTTACCTCATTTCAACTGCGGTCAGTGATACCCGTGTTAAAGAAATCCAGACAGAGCTGGGCGTTCGCGGCGCAAGCGAAAAAGGGGAAAAGCTTATATCGGAGCTCGCTGCAGCCATTTCTGAACTGGGTATCGACAAGCTTATCGTTGTCGGTGGTGAAACATCTGGTGGCGTCATAAAGCGCCTTGGCTTGCAACGACTTCGCGCCCTTCCCGATAATGGAATCGGAACGGGCTTTTGCCGCAGCGAAGGCAATGACCGAATCATCTTCTTCTTCAAATCTGGCAAAACCGGAACTGAAACGGTCTTACTCGAGGCGTTAGCGGCAATGTGAGATCGCTACAAAGAGCGTCATTTTAGTTACAACATTGGCATCATGTCAGAGACGTAAACATGAGCCAAGTTGCAGATAAAGGTACGCGCTCAGGTCACCACTTGTTCTTCATAGGTCTTTTTGACCCGTGGGACACAAAGGCAGATTGGCACAATCAAGACCGCGATCAGCATCATCGCCACAAAGGTCGCGTGCAGTGCATTTTGAAGCGCAAGCCGCAGCGCCTGCTGATCCATCAACATCTCCGCACCATTCAACAGATCGCGAAGTTGTTCTGATGTAATCGCCTCACCGTGATTGGCGTTCGCAAGACCATAGGTCAGCACCGCGCCCAGAACAGTCGCTCCGAGCGTACTGCCCAAATTGCGCGAGAAGACATTTGATGCCGTAGCACTGCCGCGCTCCGACCAGCTCACGCTGTCCTGTGTCAGGATCAATGCCCCGATGTTGAGCAGTCCCATACCGAACCCCATGATGAGGGAACCGGCGCCTGCCAGTGTAGCTGAACTTGATGGGGTGAGCATGACGAGCAGCGACGTTCCGATTGGAATGCAGATGCTGCCCACAATCATGATTGGACGCAGTCCAAACCGCGTAAACTGTCGCGATGCAATCGTCGCTCCGCACGGCCATCCCAGCAGCAACATGGTCAGGGCAAAGCCCGCGACCACAGGAGAACGGTTGAGAACCGTCTGCACATACATCGGCAGGAATGTCGTCAGCCCCATGATCGACATACTCGCCAGGAAAACCGCAAGATTGGAGAACGCGATAGGACGCTTCAGCCACAAATCGGGCGCAACCATCGGCTCCTTCGCGCGGCGTTCCTGCCAGATGAAGGCGACCAGTGAAACACCGAAAAGCGCCAGCGCAAGAATTCCCTCCAGCGAAACTGCGCTCTCCATGAGCGTGAGTGCAATCATCAAAGAGGAGATGGAAACGGCGAAAAGTGCCGCGCCAAGCACATCCACTGATACGCGACTAGACCGCTTCTCTTCATGCAGGAAAAGGAGAAAGCCGGATGCGGCCAGAATACCGACTGGCACGTTGATCCAGAACACCCAAGCCCAGCTCAAATTGTGAATGATCAGACTGCCAAGCAACGGACCGACAACGGCTGACAAGGCCCAGACACTGGCAAGATATCCCTGAACCTTGCTGCGCTGCGCTCCCGGAAAAAGATCTGCCACCACGGTCATGGCCGCAGGCTGGATCGCCCCTGCCCCGACGCCCTGCAAAAGCCGGAAAACAATCATCGACGGCATCGACCATGCAAAGCCCGCCAGCACCGAAGCGACCAGAAACAGGGCAATGCCAACGACAAGAACCGGCTTTCGCCCATAGATATCGGCGAGCTTTCCAAACACCACCGTCGTCGCCGTCTGGGTCAAAAGGAATGACGAGAAAACCCAGGAATACAGATTGAGCTGGCCAAGTTGCGCTGCAATCTGCGGCATCGCGGTCGACACAATCGTTGCCTCGACGGCGATCATGGCCATGCTTGCCATAATCGCGGCGACAACAAGCCCGCGATGAGAATGTTTTTCAGTCATGGATTGCTTTCAGACCGGAATTGGCCGTCATTGACCAGAAGCCTCGCGCTTCTGGCCTGCTTTTAGACCCGCCCAACCGCCATCGCAATAGTTTACCCGCCGCGTGACTACACATTGTTGCTACCTCACGCAGAGGCGGTTCGTGGCAAGAAAGAGCGATGCACATTCAGTTTGAGCAATAACAACGCTCTGGCTGCTTGTTTTAACGCGTAACTTATCCGAAAACCGCGTCACAGAATATGGATGCCCGCTAACGATTGGAGAAGACCATGACGAACAGCACAACGCCCTATTTCCTTGAGGATACGGACGAAAGCGAAATCTCTTCCGATGTTGCAGGCATCGGCAATTTCCTGGTGACCACCCATGTTCCCATCCGGGCAGATGGTTCCATGGAAACCGGCGACATAACCGCCCAGAGCGAATGCACGCTGAACAGCCTCAAAGCATCGCTCGAAAAGGCGGGCAGCAGTCTGGCGAACGTCATTCACCTGACGATCTATCTGACCGACATCAATGAACGCCCGGCTTTTAACGAAGTCTATCTGCGTTTTTTCAAAAAGCCGTTTCCGGTTCGTTGCGCCGTGGGCGTTGCAGGCCTCGCTACCCCGGAAATGCGCGTTGAAGTCACTGCAATGGCTGTGCGCAATCCTTAGTCGGTAAAACTGACGATAAGACGCATTCTTTCATCACATCGGGGCCTCTCGCATGAGCGGCCCCGAGCACAAGCAGGCTTGAACCCACATCCTGCAAGAAAAGCATATCATCATACGCTAATTTCATAACCTACTTATTCGGGCCGCCTAGCCGTCGCTTCCGGGTTTATGCAATGCTCATGCATCAAACCAGAGGAGGGGTTCGATAAAATGAAAAAAATAATAACAATAATGGGTATCGCAGGCGCTATTCTCGCTACCGGATTTTCTGCTTATGCAGGAGAGACGCTGGATCGCGTCATGGAAAAAAAGGCCATGGTTGTTGCAACCAATGCGGGTTGGCCACCCCAAAGCTTTCTGGATGATTCCAACAAACTCGTAGGCTTCGACGTGGACGTGGCCAACGAGATTGGCAAGCGCCTTGGTGTCAGCGTATCCTTCGAAACACCAGACTGGGCAACACTGACTGGCGGACGCTGGCAGGGTCGCTATGACGTCGGCGTCGGATCGGTCACGCCGACCAAGGCACGCGCCAATGTCATCGATTTCGCCGGTGTCTATTATTACAGCCCCTATGTCTATGTCGTGCACAAGGACAGCGAGGCAAAATCCGTCGCTGATCTCAAGGGCAAGGTCATTGGCGTAGAAACGGCAACGACGTCGGAAGATTTCGCGCGTCGGCAGCTGGAGATTGACGCACCGGGCCTTCCCCCAATCGAATACAAGCTGGAACCGGGCGAAATTCGCACCTTCGCGGATTCCATGCTGCCATTCGACGATCTGAGACTGGGTGACGGCGTTCGCATCGATGCGATCATCGCGCCGGAACAGACCGCGCAGAACGCCATCAAGAACGGCTATCCGGTGAAGATTCTTGAGGGCGAATATGCCTTCCGTGAACCACTCGTGGTCATCGCGGAAAAGAACGATCCGGAATGGACCGCCAAGATTGGCGAAATCATCAAGCAGATGAAGTCTGACGGCACTTTGGCGACACTCACTGCAAAGTGGTACGGCAAAGACTACAGCGCCGACTGACATTATCCTTAGATCAATATCGAAATGAGCCATCGTGAAGGTGGCTCATCCGATATGCTTTTCCTGGTGTTGCGATGACTTATCCGGCCACATATTACAGCCAGACGACGGCGGACGCATTGGTGCGCCCGACACTTGAACGCGAAATAACAGCAGATGTTGCCGTGATCGGCGGCGGGCTGGCTGGATTGTCAGCCGCCTTGCAGATGTCGCGCGCAGGCAAAAAAGTTGTTGTTCTGGAAGCCGAGAGCATCGGCTTTGGCGCCTCCGGGCGCAATGGCGGGTTTGTCAGCCCCGGCTTTGCCTCAGGCGGCGATGAAATTGCTGCCCGGGCTGGCAAGTCTGTTGCCAAGACACTGCATCAATTGTCGATTGAAGGTGTCGAATTCGTTCGGCAAAACATCGACACGCTGAAGATCGAAGAAGCCCAGTCCATTCCCGGCATTTTGCATGTCCGCCGTTATGACGATGGTGACAGCCTGAAACACTACGCCGATGCGCTGCAACGCGATTACGGCTACAGAATAGACTTCCACCCAACGGCGGAAACGCGCAGTATCCTGAATTCTCAGCGCTACTTCCAATCCGTCTACGACCCTAACGCATTCCATATCCATCCATTGAACTACCTGCGAGCGCTCGGGCGCGAGATAGAGCGACTTGGTGGACGGATATTCGAGCATAGCCGTGTGGTGCAGTTGCTCGACCAAAAGGACGGCAAGCTGGTCAAAACAGCTCACGGACAAGTCAATGCAGGCGCAGCGCTGATCACCACCGGTGGTTATACGGACGGTCTGGTGGGGCAGATCAGGCGGGCCTATCTGCCGATTGCAACCTATGTGATGGTGAGTGAAGAAGCGCCTGAGCTGATTGCATCCGCAATCCGCACCACGGCTGCGATTGGTGATAACCGTAGGGCCGGTGATTACTACCGCGTGATTGATGGTGGTCGCAGACTTCTATGGGGTGGACGCATCACCACAAGAGCAGCCGATACGCCAGGTGTGGTGCGCGAGTTGCGCAACGAGATGGTGGGAACCTACCCCCAGCTTGCTTCACTCAAGACAGAGCTGGCTTGGTCGGGCCTGATGTCTTACGCCAGACATTTGATGCCCCAGATAGGTCAACTGGACCGCAGCACATGGTATTGCACCGCTTTTGGTGGCCATGGGCTCAACACGACCGCCATTGGCGGCAAGGTCGTGGCCGAAGCCATCTGCGGACAAAGCAACCGCTATAAGCTCTTCGAAAAATTCGGATTGGTCTGGGCTGGGGGAGCCGCTGGCCTCGCAGCCGCACAGCTTACCTATTGGAAATTGCAGATGCAGGATTGGCTTGCTGAGCGAAAGGCAAGCTAGCAGAGGAGAGAACATGCTCGGGAGGTTTTTTCTGATGCGGCCGGAGGCCGCCAAGCGTACCGTTCAGATAGCTTTCTTTGTTATCCTGACGGCACTCTTCTGTTTCATGAATATCCGGTTTTCCGGCATAACAAACTGGCTTGGTATCGACCCCAAAGTTGCGAAAGCGGGTTTCACCAAAGCAACCCTGATCTCCTCGTTACTGCTTAGCGTTATCATCTTCGCCAATTGGAGTTTTCTGAGACTTTTTCCACGTTGGGCACAGATTTCCGGAATATGGCTGGAACTGTTCCTGCTCTTGATGATCTTCTTCTATTCATTCAATCTTTCGTTTGAATTCATAGCCCGCAAGATCGGATTTCTGATCAGCCAGGGCGTCGTCACAACGCTTTACATTTCTGCAGCCTCCATCTTTTTCGCCACCATTCTGGCGTTGGTTGGCGCTGTGGCCAAGCTATCAAGGAACGGTCTCGTCTACGGGCTGGCGACGTTCTACACATCGCTTTTCCGCGGCCTGCCATTGCTGATGCAAATCTATATCATCTACCTTGGACTGCCGCAGGTGGGCTATGTCATCGGGCCTATTCCTGCCGGTATTCTTGCACTGTCCCTGTGCTATGGCGCCTATATGACCGAGATCTTCCGCGCAGGCATCGAGAGCATCCCGCGTGGACAGCAGGAAGGTGCATTCGCGCTCGGCCTCGGCCCTTCGCAGACCATGTGGCTGGTCATTCTTCCGCAGGCAATGCGCATCATCATTCCGCCGACCGGCAACCAGTTCATCGCAATGCTCAAGGACTCGTCACTGGTCTCCGTCATCGGCGTATGGGAGCTCATGTATCTCGCCCGCACACAGGGTCAGACCGAGTTCCGGCACATCGAAATGCTGATCACCGCATCGATGATCTACTGGGCCCTTTCCATCGTTCTGGAATATGGTCAGGCCAAACTCGAAGCTCGCTTCAAAAGATCTCTGGCGCGTTAGACGCGGCAGAGATTCACCTCTGATTGAGTCACCCCAAGAGGGGTGACTTTCTTCCAAATGATAAGCAGAGCGACCATGGACAAGCGTCACGAAATTCTGTTCGAGCCGATCAAGATTGGCCCTGTCACGACGAAGAACCGCTTCTATCAGGTTCCGCATTGTAGTGGCATGGGACATCGCTATCCCGAGCATGATCTTCGCCTGCGTGAGATGAAGGCAGAGGGCGGTTGGGGTGTGGTTTCCACGCAGGAAACCGAAATCCATCCCACATCGGATATTACGCCTTCCAATCAGGGTCGCATATGGGACGACAAGGACACCGACCGTCTCCAGAAGCTGACTGACGCGGTTCACCAGCATGGCAGTCTCGCGGCAATCCAGCTCGTGCATAACGGCATCCATGTCTCCAACCGTCTGACCAGACTGGCGCCTCTTGGGCCCATGGACATGATTGTCGATGTGGAAGATCCGGTTCAGGCAAAAGCCATGGACAAGGCCGACATTGCACGGTTTCGCAAATGGCATCGCGATGCAGCGCTGCGCGCCAAACGAGCCGGTTTCGATATCGTCTATGTTTACGCAGGCCACGACATGACTTTGCTGCAGCATTTTCTGCTGCAACGTTACAACACTCGCACGGACGAATATGGCGGGTCGTTCGAGAACCGATTGCGTCTGTTTCGTGAAGTGCTGGCGGATACGCGCGACGCTGTCGGTGACAAATGTGCAATTGCGGTGCGCTTTGCGGTTGAGGAATTTCTGGGTGATCAGGGCATCCAGCACAATGGAGAAGGGCGGGATGTCATTGCCGCCCTCGCCGACGAACCTGATCTTTGGGATGTGAACCTGTCCGGCTGGTCCAACGATAGCCAGACATCGCGCTTTTCGCAGGAGGGCTTTCAGGAGCCCTATATCTCCTTTGTGAAATCGCTCACCAGCAAACCGGTCGTTGGTGTCGGTCGTTATACATCACCGGACACGATGGTGCAGGCGATCCGATCTGGTGTTCTCGATCTTATCGGCGCTGCGCGCCCGTCAATTGCCGACCCATTTCTACCCGAGAAAATCCGGACTGGTCGCGTCGATGACATTCGCGAATGCATCGGCTGCAATATATGCACCGCCAGCGACAACATCGTTGCACCCTTGCGCTGCACCCAAAACCCGACAATTGGCGAAGAAGCCCGCAAGGGTTGGCACCCTGAAAAAATTGGCAAGCTACAGACCACCGAGAAAGTGCTGGTGGTCGGTGGAGGACCCGCCGGTCTGGAAGCTGCCCGTGCCATGGCCGAGCGCGGCGCAGAAGTCATCATTGCTGAAAAGAACACCCATTGGGGCGGGCGCGTGACAGAGGAAGCAGCCCTGCCCGGTCTTGCAAGCTGGGCGCGTGTTCGCGATTGGCGCATGACGCAATTGCAGCGCGCGACCAATGTGGAGATGTATCTCGACAGCCATCTGGACGCCGATGAAATCCTGACCTACGGAATTGCAAACGTGGTGCTGGCAACCGGCGCGCGCTGGCGCTCGGATGCGGTCGGTCGCTCCCACAGGCAACCTCTGGAAACACTGGAAGGACACACACTCAGTGTGGACGCCATCCTGAAGGACAAAACATCACTTGATGATTGTCGCGGACCTCTCGTGATATTCGATGATGACCGTTACTATCTCGGCTCGGTACTGGCAGAGCTGGCGGTGAGCCGCGGCATTGATACGACACTGGTAACACCGGCGGCAATCGTGGCCCCCTGGAGCGAACACACGCTCGAACAATCGAAGATTCAAACGAGATTGATAGAGCTGGGCGTCAGAATAATCTCGCTGCACAGGCTCGCCAGACAAACACCCGACAGCCTGTCTATCGCATGTGTCTATTCCGGCAAGGAAACCGAAATTCCATGCGAAACGTTGGTGCCGGTCACCAGTCGCCATCCCGATAAAGGCCTGTCGACTGCGCTCGAAGCACGCCGGAATGAATGGCAGGACGCGGGTATAAAATCTGTCACCTCAATTGGTGACTGTTATGCACCATCGATCATCGCCGCTGCGGTTTATAGCGGCCATTCCTATGCGCGTAGTTTTGGCGCAGCAGCCGCAGACGATATGGATATCTATCGATAGATAGCCGACCCGGATTATTGAGTTTTACGTGGAAAATTCGACGGATCAGATTTGGTTTTGTAACGGCTGATTTGTTTGGTCTCGTCTCGTACAACACGACACCAACGGCAGCCGTCCTGTCAGCGCCGCTACGGCGTAGCCACAATCGACTTTCCTCCGTTCAGTTCTTCCATTAGCTAGAAGCAATGAACACGCAGAACTCATTGAATATACCGCTGAGGGCATCTTTCGGCGGATGGAAAGCGCTTCCCTGGATAGCTTGGGGCCACAACAATATTGGGCCGCGGCTTACGCTCCATGATGACCGCATTGAATTCCGGCTTTTTCGCTTGCGCTCCAGGCCCTATTCCAGCGTGTCACGCGTTGACTATCGCACCATGCGAGGAACCGAGAACATCGTATTGGAGTTCAAAAATTCGCTGACAACGTTCATAGGCAATGCCGCAGATCGCACCTTGGCGCGCAATGCCGTGCGATATCTCGGTGAAAAAGGCTGCGCTTTGTCCGCAAACGCTTCCGCTCTGCTCGAAGATATCGCCACACCGAAAGCGTCTTAGGCTGGCGAACCGTTTCTCTGAGCGGTTGGATATTCCCTGACAGGGGCTTGACGAACGCGGTTCGGATACACAAAACCAAACCGAAATTGCAATTCATGCCTTCTGGCAAACGGGAGTAGTCAACAGTGGCAGTCGGTCGTCAATCCATGCCGCCGCTCAATGCGCTGGTGGTTTTCGACAGCGCGGCCAGACTTGGCAGTTTCTCCCGTGCAGGTCTGGAACTGGGCCTTACCCAGAGCGCCGTGAGCCGACAGATCGGCAAGCTGGAAGCGTTCATTGGTTCTAAGCTCTTCAATCGTCTGCCCGTCGGCGTGCAACTGACCGCTATCGGCGAAAGTTATGCCTCGGAAGTCAGCCGACTGCTTGGCGATCTCAGCGCTGTCACAGACGGCCTTCGGGCGTGGATCGGCCCCCGGCAGATCACCATCGCCTGTTCGCGCGGCATTGCTGACCAGTGGTTTCTCTCGCGCATAGGCAAGTTGAAAGCAGAGATTTCAGGCATCGAAATCCGGCTGCGCGTGACGGATGACGTCGCCCATTTGCGGCTCGATGAGTTCGACCTTGCATTGTTTTATCGCAAAGAACGCCCCATCGGCGTCAATCTGACGGTCCTCGGTCGAGAGGAAGTCGTGCCCGTTTCAGCGCCGGGTGCGCCCAACATCATGGAGCAGGAAGCGCCAGTGCTGCTCGCTATCGAAGACACGATGCGCGAGTGGCAGGGATGGCCGGAATGGTGGCACGACGCCCGACTGTCGCCGCCGCCCGGCGCGCTGGAATGGCGGCTTGGCGATTACGGCCTTTGCGTCGCCGCGGCAACGCAAGGCATCGGCATCACACTCGGCTGGACATGGCTGATCAAGGAACAGCTGGCGAGCGGGACTTTGGTGCCTGTGCATAGCCATATGATGCGGTCGGACGCCTATTTCTATCTGATGCGGCCAGCCGACCGTCACCAGCGCAAAATCGTGCGGGAAGTGGCCGACTGGCTGATTGCAAGCAATGGAACCGATCCTATCACGTAAAGATGATGGGACCGGCGAAACGCATCATTCCTGCGGGAGTGCGGCGCGGCGGCGCGACACCATGCGGAAGCGGATATATCCGAAAACGGTGATGACCAGCCAGGCAACCTGCGAAATGAAGGATCCGAGGTTGAAGTTCCAAGCCAGCGAATAGATCAGGGCGACGCCGCCCAGCACATTCAGCAGCGGAATGACCGGATCGTCGACGGTAAAAATACGCAATTGAATCAGCGCATAGCCAAGAAGGTAAAAGAACGCGCCCACCAAGCCGATAACATCCGGCAAACCCATTTTCGATCTCCAGGATCATCCAAATCTGAAAAAGCAGGAGCGGCTTCCCTTACGGAAAAGCGCCCCTGCCGGTACTGTTGGACGCTCCTTTATTCCTGTTCGCGCAAATGCCAAGACACACATTTCGCATGGGGGTATGCTTAAAAGTCATACCCAGAAATCCGACATCAACCCTTGAAAATAAGGGCTACAGTAAGCTACCCCACCCGCAAAAGCCGATAAGCTATGACTTAAACACAGGGGTACAGAATGCCTGAGCAAAAAAGCCAGTTTCAATTGACGCGTCGTTCTTTCATGGCGGGCGCAGCCGGCCTCGGTCTGGTGGGCATCACCGGCATGAGCGGCCTGATCACCTCGCCCGCTGCGGCGGCAGGCGAAGGCGCGCCAAAGAAAGGCGGAGTGCTCAAGCTCGGCATCGGCGGCGGCAGCACGACCGACAATTTTGATCCGCGCCTTCTGAAGGACTGGGTTCCGGTCAATCAGGCCTACATGCTGATGAACGGCCTTGTCGAAATCGACGCCGACAATAAGGCTGTGCCTGAACTGTTCGAAAGCTGGGAGCCATCAGCCGACGCCAAGGAATGGACCTTCAAGGTTCGTCAGGGCGTGACCTTCCATAACGGCAAGACGCTTGACGCCGACGACGTCATCTATTCGATCAACCTGCATCGCGGCGAAACCACATCTGGCGCACGTTCGCTCGCATCGGAATTCACCGATGTCGCCAAGGTCGATGCTGGCACGGTCAAGATCACGCTGAAGAGCGGTAATGCCGATCTGCCTTACATCCTGTCCGATTATCACTTCCTCGTCGTTCCGAAAGACTGGACCGATTTCAACAAGCCGGTCGGCACCGGACCTTTCGTTTTCGAGCGTTTCCAGCCGGGCGTGCGTTCGCGTTTCACGCGCAATGAAAGCTACTGGAAGCCGAACACGGCATGGGTTGATGCGGTTGAAGTCATCGTTATCAACGACGTGTCTGCCCGTACCAACGCCATGATGTCCGGTCAGGTGCACGCCATCAACCAGCTGGATTTCAAGACCGTCGATCTGTTGAAGCGCAATCCGAACCTCAACATTGTCCAGTCGTCTGGCGGCCAGCACTTCTCCTTCCTGATGGATTGCACGCAGGCACCGTTCACCGACAACAATGTCCGTCTTGCCGTCAAGCACGCCATCGACCGTGAACAGATGCTCAAGACCGCCTTGCGCGGCTATGGGCGTCTCGGCAACGACAACCCGATCCCGAGCACCGACCCGTTCTTCGACGCCGCACTGCCGCAGCGCGCCTATGACCCGGAAAAGGCCAAGTTCTATCTGAAACAGGCCGGCATGGATTCGCTGAAAATCCAGCTGTCCGCTTCCGATGCGGCCTTCACGGGCGCTGTCGATGCCGCAGCGATCTTCCGCACCGCCGCCGCCAAGTCGGGCATCGAGATCGATATCAAGCGTGAACCGGCTGACGGATATTGGGACAATGTCTGGATGAAAGCGCCGTTCTGCATGTCTTATCGTGGTGGTCGCCCGACCGCCGATCAGGCCCTGTCGGTCGCTTATGCATCCAACGCATCGCAAAACGATACGCATTGGAAGAGCGCTGATTTCGACGCCAAGCTGCTCGAAGCCCGCGCGATGCTCGATCAGGCCAAGCGCAAGGAAATCTACGCCGAATTGCAGGCCATGATCAGCAATGATGGCGGCGCGCTTATTCCGATGTTCGGCGACTATCTCGACGCCACCTCCAAGAAGCTCAAGGGCGTAACCACGCATCCGATGTTCAATCTGATGGGTGCGCGCCTTGCCGAAAAAGTCTGGCTGGAAGCATAAATGTTCGTTCTAATCATCAAGCGTGTGGGGCTCGGGCTCCTCACGCTGTTCCTCGTGTCGGCGTTGATTTTCGCCGGCACGCAGATCTTGCCGGGTGACGTGGCGTCCGCCATTCTCGGTCAGAATGCCACGCCGGAAGCGCTTGCGACGCTGCGCGAAAGCCTCGGTCTCAACCAACCGGTCCTCGCACGCTATTTCGCGTGGCTGGCTGGTTTCGTGACTGGCGATCTCGGCACCTCGCTTGCCAATCAGCAACCGGTAGCCGATCTCCTGTGGCCGCGTTTCTGGAATACGATGGCGCTTGCAGCCTTTGCAGCAGTTATCAGCGTCCCGATCGCCATTCTCTTTGGCCTCATTACCGCGGTTAAGCGCGGCGGCATCTTCGACCGCGTTGTGAATATCGTGGCGCTCGCCTTCGTTTCGCTGCCAGAATATTTCCTCGGCCTTTTGCTGATCCTGTTCCTGTCGATCCGCTTCAACCTGCTGCCGAGCCTTGCCGATACCTATGAAGGCATGACGTTCCTTGAATGGATTCAGGCCACGGCCCTGCCCGCACTGACGCTGGTTCTGGTGACCGTTGCGCAGATGATGCGCATGACGCGCACCGCCGTTTTGTCGGTTATGGATCAGGCCTATGTTGAAACCGCCTATCTGAAAGGTCTGCGCACCAAGCGCGTTGTGACCAAGCACGCTTTGCCCAATGCGGCAGCGCCAATCGTCAATGTGGTGGCGTTCAACATCGCTTACCTCATCACCGGCGTGGTGCTGGTCGAAGCGGTCTTCAACTATAACGGCCTTGGCCGCTTCATGGTTGACGCCGTTTCCAAGCGTGACCTTCCGCTCGTGCAGGCTGCGGCCCTCGTCTTCGGTGCGGCCTATGTCATTCTCAATATCATCGCCGATGTCGCTGCCATCGCGCTCAATCCGCGCCTGAGGCACCCACGGTGAAGACAATGAAGAAATCTATTCCCCTGACGGCGTGGGTCGGTCTCGCCATCGTCACCTTATGCCTCCTGATGTTCCTGTTTGGCCCCATGATCGCGCCTTATGGTCAGGAAGATATTGTCGGCGCGCCATTTGATCCGCCATCGGCCCAGTTCTGGTTCGGTCTCGACCAGAATGGCCGTGACATGCTCTCGCGCCTGCTCTTTGGTGCGCAAATGTCGATTGGTGTTTCACTGGCTGCATCGCTGTTGTCGTTCAGCGTCGGTGTGCCTCTCGGTTTCCTTGCCGCCATTTTCGGCGGCTGGGTCGATACGATCCTGTCGCGTATCGTCGATACCGTCATGTGCATTCCGGTGCTCATCTCGGCGCTCGTCATCCTTCAGGCGCTCGGCTCTTCTCTCCCGGTGCTGATCATCACCATCGCATTGCTCGATTCCACCCGCGTGTTCCGTCTGGCGCGTATTGTGGCGCAGGGCGTCAATGTGCTGGAATATGCCGAAACCGCCCGTTTGCGTGGCGAAGGTCTCGGCTGGCTGATCTGGCGTGAAATCCTGCCGAATACGCTGCCGCCGCTGATCGCGGAATTCGGCCTGCGTTTCTGCTTCACCTTCCTGTTCGTAGCCGGTCTGTCATTCCTTGGTCTCGGCATCCAGCCACCGTTTGCGGACTGGGGCGGCATGGTGAAGGACAACCAGCAGGCCATTCTCTACGGCCTCTACGCACCGCTCTTCCCGGCGGCTGCCATCGCCATTCTCACCGTTGGCGTCAACCTCGTCGTGGACTGGCTTCTGGCCGGACGCACGACCACGCAGGGAGCTGATCGATGAGCAAGGATATCGTTCTTTCAATCTCCGACCTCGTCGTCAAAGCACCCAATGGCGCAACGCTTGTCGATCATGTCGATGTGACGCTGAAGCGTGGTGAAGTGCTGGGCCTCATCGGAGAGTCCGGTGCTGGCAAATCCACCATTGGTCTGGCCGCAATGGGCTATGGCCGCGGCGGTTGTAGAATCGCGGAAGGCACCGTTGTCGTTGACGATATTTCGTTGATGGACGGCACCCGCGAGACCCGTGAAAAGGCGCGTGGCGCACGCATCGCCTATGTGGCGCAAAGTGCTGCGGCGTCGTTTAACCCGGCGCATCGCATCGGCGACCAGATTATGGAAGGCCCGCTTTATCATGGCCTGATGACCAAAGCGGAAGCAAAGGCATGGATGCTGGAACTGCTGCACGCGCTACAGCTTCCAGACCCGGACAATTTTGGCGACCGCTATCCGCATCAGGTTTCCGGTGGTCAGTTGCAGCGTGCCATGGTCGCCATGGCCATGTCCTGCCGCCCGGATATTCTGGTGCTGGACGAGCCGACCACCGCACTTGATGTGACGACCCAGATCGAGGTGCTGGCACTCTTGCGCAGCCTTATCCAGCGTTATAACACCGCTGCTCTTTACATCACGCATGACCTCGCCGTGGTGGCGCAAATCGCCGACCGCATCATGGTTCTTCGTCATGGCAAGATGGTCGAGCTTGGCTCTGCAGAAGAAATTCTCGAAGCACCCAAGCAGGACTATACCCAACGTCTGGTATCCGAACGTGAAGCCAGCATTTCGGGCGAACAGGCCGAACACAAGACCGGCGAAATCCTGCTCGAAGTGAAGAGCGCAACCGCCTATTACGGCAAGAAACTCGTTCTGACCGATGTGGGTTGCTATATCCGTCGCGGTGAAACGCTTGCAGTTGTGGGCGAGTCCGGTTCCGGCAAATCGACGCTTGCGCGCATCATTGCAGGCCTGCCGCCGCACTCAAGCGGCATCATCACGCTTGCCGGGCATCGGCTGGAAGCGAACTACAAAAAGCGTAGCCGTGAAGAACTGCGCCGCATTCAGCTCGTTTACCAGCTACCCGACGTGGCGTTGAACCCGCGCCAGACCGTTGGTGAAATCATCGGTCGTCCGATGAAATTCTATTTCGGCATGAATGAGGACCAGCGCGAGATTGAGGTCAAGCGCCTGCTTGAACTCATCGGCCTGCCTGCCGATTTCGCAAGCCGCCTGCCGGGCGCGCTTTCGGGCGGACAGAAACAGCGTGTGTGTATCGCCCGTGCGCTGGCCGCCAAGCCTGATCTCATCATCTGCGATGAAGTCACCTCGGCGCTCGACCCGCTTGTCGCGGAGGAAATTCTCAGACTTCTGCGCAAGTTGCAGGACGAATTGCACGTGTCATATCTCTTCATCACCCACGACCTTGGCGTCGTCCGTCGGCTCGCCGACCGCACCATGGTGATGCAGAAGGGCAAGGTGGTCGAAACCGGCACCACGAAGGCAATCTTCGAACCGCCTTACGAGCCCTATACGGAGCAGCTCATCACATCCGTTCCGGAGCTGCGCCGCGACTGGCTGGACGATATCCTCAAGGCACGTGCCGCCGGTTGAACTACCGATGCGGCGCTAATGCCGCACCGGCTTCTCTTATTGAAATTGGAACCGATCATGACTGTAAACGTCACCGAGCATCTGTGGATCACTCTCAAGGATGGCACCCGTCTTGGCGCGCGCCTGTGGCTGCCTGAAGGCGCCGAGGAAAATCCCGTTCCTGCCGTGCTCGAATATATTCCGTACCGCAAGCGCGACGGCACGCGTGGCCGCGATGAACCAATGCACGGCTACTTCGCCCAGAACGGCTATGCCGCGATCCGCGTTGACATGCGCGGCACGGGCGAATCCGATGGCCATATGGCCGATGAATATATCCAGCAGGAACAGGATGACGCACTCGAAGTCATCGCCTGGATTGCTGAGCAGCCATGGTGCAGCGGCAATGTCGGCATGATGGGCAAGAGCTGGGGCGGCTTCAACGGTCTCCAGGTTGCAGCCTGCCGTCCGCCCGCATTGAAGGCGATCATCACCGCCTATTCGACCGACGACCGTTTCCGCGACGACATCCACTACATGGGCGGCCTGCTGCTCAATGATAATCTGTGGTGGGGCACGATCATGCTCGCCTATCAGTCGCGTCCGCTCGATCCGGCGATTGTGGGCGCTGGCTGGCGCGATGCATGGATTGAACGTCTGGAGCGTCTGCCATTCTTCCCTGCGCTCTGGCTTGAACACCAGCATTACGACGAATATTGGAAGCATGGCTCGGTCTGCGAAGACTGGTCTGCAATCCAGTGCCCGGTTCTCGCCATCGGCGCATGGGCCGACAGCTACACCAATGCCGTTCCGCGCCTGCTTGAAAACCTTCAGGTTCCTGCGCGTGGTATTATCGGCCCATGGGGCCATGTCTATCCGCAGGACGGCCTGCCGGGCCCGGCAATCGGCTTCTTGCAGGAAGCTGTACGCTGGTGGGACCAGTGGCTCAAGGGCAAAGAGACCGGCATCATGGACGAGCCGAAGCTGCGCGCCTATGTCTGCGATACCATCGAGCCAACCGGCTCGCGTGACTTTACCAACGGTCGCTGGGTTGGCGAACAGAACTGGCCGTCGACCGAAATCACGCCGAAGCCTTTCGCGCTTGGCGCTGACTTCACGCTGGGCAAGGCCGATGCTGCCAAGGGCATATTGTCCATCTCCTCGCCAAGCAGCCATGGCAAGGCCGGTGGCGAATGGATGGCGACAGGTTGCCCTGGCGAACACCCGACCGATCAGCGTCTTGACGATGGCGGCTCGCTCAACTTCGACACCGCTGTTCTGATCGAAGACCTGGAAATTCTGGGCGCACCGGTTGCGCGTCTGACATTCACCGTCAATCAGCCGGTTGCACAGGTTTCGCTGCGTCTGAGCGATGTTCTGCCCGATGGCCGTATCACCCGCATCAGCTATCAGGTCTTCAACCTCAACCACATCAACGGCCACGACAAGCCGGAAATGCTGGTGCCCGGCAAGACCTATGAAATCGCGATCAAGCTCAACGATAGCGGCTACAGCTTCAAGAAGGGCCATCACATCCGTCTTTCGGTTGCGACCGGCTACTGGCCGATGGTCTGGCCATCGCCAAAGCGCGTGACCTTGACGCTCGACACAGCCACGTCGGTTCTCGATCTGCCTGTGCGCCAGCCGTCTGCCGACGATGCAAAGGTTTCCTTCCAGAAGCCCGCGCATGGTCCTGCAACACCGATGACCCAGCTTGATCCGGGCAGCGTGCGCCGCTGGACCGAACAGGATCACGTTACCGGCGAAACGCTCTATGTGACGGAAGGCATTGGTGGTCTGTTCGGCGAAGGCATTTTGCGCTTTGACGATCTCGGCACGCAATTGAGCCACAGCCTCAAGCGTGAACTGCGCATCAATGACAATGACCCGCTATCGGCATCTTATGTGCTGACACAGGCCTATCAGATGGGTCGCGAAGGCTGGATGATCGATATCGAAAGCACTACGAAAATGCATTCGGACGCCGCAAATTTCTATATTTCCGGCGTGCTGACGGCGAAGGAAAATGGTGCAGCGGTGACGACCCGTGAATGGAACCAGACCATTCCGCGCGATCACCTCTAATAGCCGCGAAAAGCGTCAATCCAATTCGTTGGATTGACGCCATCTACACGAATGCAAAATATGCTGAACCAAGGTTAGCGAGCAATCACTCGCGCAGTGTATCCGCGACAAGGGCATTGGCATGACCATGGCCCATGCCATGTTCCTGCTTGAGCCATGCGACCAGCTCCATGTGCTTCTTACCGCTTTGGCCGCGGATCAGCTCTTTCCATTCAGCGATCGGACGCCCATATTTAGCTTCTATAGACGGAAAATAGGACGCGGGGCCCTTTACAGTATTCGTCGCCATTGCTCCTCCCGGGCATCAGGTTCCTCACGCGACAAGTGATAGCACGACCAGACGCGCTGTCACTATCCGCCTTTTCGGCCACGAATTGTCCGGCAACTATCAGCGTCGCGAAAACTTTACCGGAGCAGTAACCGTCCTGTTGACGTCAGGCGGTGGTGCGGGAACCGGCGAAGCGCGCTGCACCAGCGACAGGACTTCATCGTCGAGTTCCGGGAAACCCGACGAACGTGCCAGAGAAGCTGATAATACCTTGCCTGTTTCATCGATGCGAAAGCGAACATAGACGACACCCTCCTCGTGCCGAGACTTCGCGCCCGCCGGGTAACGCTTACGCCGCTCCAGATGCGCCATCAGCCGTGACTGCCAGCGGGCCGGACTGACTGAAGAGGCAAACATGCCGGATGCCGACTGGCGGGCCGCATTGCGATTGGATTGTGTTACCTGCGCCTGCGCCTGATTGGCCTGCCGCGATGCGGCCTGCTCTTGTTGGCGCTGTTTCACTGGTTTTTTCTTCGGCTTTTCTTTCCGGACGGTCTGCTTTTCCGGCTCTTGCGGCTTGGGCCTTGTGAGCGTCAGCGGAACCTCGACCTTGTCGAGCTGAACCAGCTCTTCCGCCGGTTCGTCTTCAACCGGCTCAGGCTCCTGCTCCACTATTTCCTCGGGCTGTTCCGGCTCTTCAATCGGCTCCTCCAGCTTCTTCGCAGGCGTGCTTGCATCGGCGGTTTCCTGATCGGGAGAGATTTCGTTTTCTTCCGTCATCTGGGCTTCCGGCGTTTCCGCAAGCTCGATCATGATCGCGGCAGGCGGTGTGTTATCGGCAGCCGCCATTGCAGGCTCACGCAGGAGCCAAAGCGCCCCCCCAACATGAACGGACAGAACCACAAGCCCTGCCGCAGCCCACAGGACAAACTCCACAAAACTGGTCTCGAGCTCCCAATTGTCGTCCATATGGTTCATGTCACGCTGGCCTGCATCCCGTGACACATCAGGCGCACGGCCCTGCCCGTCGCTGCGGCCCGACAAAGAGCAGCAGTCCTGTAAAAAGCAACGCGTTGATCGTCATTTCAAAATGCCAGAAGGGGCGTGGACCGAGCGCCAGTGTGACCACACAAAGCATGGCTACCAAGGCGAAAATCGCCAACCGGAAAAAACGAGGAAACGCGCCGAGCCGCCGCCAGAGCGAAAGCGTATGGCGCGCAACGCCGTTCGTCTCGAACCAGTGCAAGGCGCGCGATGACAGCTGGATAAGGCAGAGAAGCGCACAGAAGGCAAACAAGGTCGACGGCATCAGCGGCACTTGCAGCCCAACCAAAGAAGCAGCGCCAAGCATGAAGCCAAGTGAGAGATAGCCAGCGCGCTGCCTTTCATCAGGATAGCGGATTGTTTCACTGGAAGGGACATCGACATTGCTGGTTGATAGTTCAATGGCATTCATTGGAACATCTCCTTCACAAGAGCATGTGATACGAAGGAACGGCTCATCCATCTGGACGATGGTGCGAACCGTTCCTACCCTCAACCTAGAAGTGGAAGTTGAGGCCGAGCTTCACCGTATGCGTATCAAGCGAGTTCGATGCCTTGCGTCCATTCACGACACTGGAACTTCCCTGGTGTTCGACAGTCTCGTAGATCGGGCGCTCGCTCGGCTCACAGAACTCTCCACCAAGGATTTCGCAGATGAACGGCTCCGGCGGCACGATCTCCGTCCCAATCTGTTCCGATGTGGTGTAGTTGCCGCTGGTTCCGGTCCGTCCGTTTTCGAAAGCAAAGTTACGGTTTCCAAACCGGCTGTAATTGTAGTCGGCCTTCACCGACCAGCGGTCGTTGATCGCATATTCCACACCGCCGCCGATGGTCAGTCCGGCCCGCATCCCCGAAGATTGGTCAACGGCAAACATGGCCGTGCTTTCCTTGCCCATAATGTCCATCGAATAGCGGTACTGATCGCGTGTCTGCCTCTCATGCAAGAAGGCCACGCCCGCTGTGCCGTAGACAAGCCAGCGATTGTCGAGCGCATAGCCGAGACGCCCCCGAACCGAGCCTGTCCAGTCGACGTCGTAATGGGTCACGGACTGAATACCCATTGTGTCATTGACCGGCTGGAGCCAGTCCTCCTGCATCATGGCGGTCTGCGAACCACGCATCCGCGTCTTGCTTACATCAGCTTCTATACCAAGCACGACACGGTTGCCGAACTGGTAGTTATAACCGGCCTGCACACCATAGAGCGGCGCAGCGCCGAAGCCGCGATCAGCCGATTCAGATGAAGAGATTGGGTCCACAGTGCCATCAAGAGCGGTGGTTGTGCCCCATGTCCGCCCCGATGACATGCCGGTATGAACACCGGCATAGAACCCGGTCCAGTCGATCCCCGGCGCGCCGCCTTGCGAGCGGGAGAACGGCGACAGTTGCGGCAGTTTTTGATCCCCACCAAATGTGCTCGTCAGACCAGCATAGAAGGTGCGCCCCGGTCCCGGCTGGTTCACCAGACCCAGCGGATCGACATAATATTGATCGGTCAGATTTTCGATGCGCGCCGTCGCCGTCAGGCTGTCGGTGACCTTGTACTCGGCGAATACATCCACCAGCGTATAAGGCTTCCAGCGCGTCTGCGAGATGAACTCGCTTGCGCCGGTTGCGGTCACATCGCCATGGCCGATTGCGCGCGGGCCAATATAGGAAACGCGCCCGCCAAGCGTCAGCCGGTCGTCGAGCATTTTCTGCGACAATGTGAGATCAACCGAGTATTTCGGCGGAACATGGTTGGTCGCATAGTCACCATAGAGCGACTTGTTTCCGCAAGTGTCAGAGGTTCGGCAAAACTCCACGTCGAGATAATAGTTTGCCGAGAGATCTGCGGTGAAACCACCAGCCTCATACCGGCTGGAAAACTCAAGACCGGAAAACTGGGCCCGGTCGATATTGTGGATGCGCATGCTTGAATAGCCGAGCGGGCTGCTCCACCATTCACGCGAAATATAGTTCTTGATGTCCCAGTTAAAGTAACCGAGCTTCATCATGAGTGTGTCGTCGCTCTGGAACACGTCACTCCGTTTGAGATTTGCACCGATGTCCCAATTGTTACCCCGCTCTGGAGCAAGATCGGGCTGGATGACGGTGAAGACACCCATGGACTCCACAACGCTCGGGAAACGCAGCGCGTTCGAATAATTCACATAGAGCTGCGCGCCGTCAAAAGGCTCGACCACAACGCCCGCCGTCGGGCTTACCCCACCCTGCGAACGCTCGCTCGGCTCCGCTTCCACATTGGAACTCTCACCACGGTTATGCGACCAGTAATGCGAATAGCGCAGACCTGTATTCAACGTCAGCCAGTCCACCGGCTTGTAGGACATTTTGGTGTAGACGGCGGCTTCGTCGCGATAGACGCTTGGCAGTTGCAACCACCCTTCGAGCAGCTCGGTATATCCGCTCGGCTTGGTATCCTCGTTGAGATAGGAAACGCCATAGGTGAGATCGACCGAACCATAGCGGCTCAGATCGAAACTTGACGTATTCGATACATCGCCGCCCCACATGACCGTGTCCGCACCAGTTCTGTAGTCGGACGGAAGACCCACCGATTCCGATGTCGGTATCGGCGAACCGCGACGCGGATTGCGCATCTCCAGCTTGGTCAGCCACAGATTGGCCTTCATGTCGATCAGATCGTTGTCGTCCGGGTTCCAGCGATAGCGTAGCGTGCCCGTATCGAGCTTGGTGCCCGATGTCAGCTCCTGCTGTGTCGGCTGGGTGCGTTCGCTGGTGAAGCGCGAGGCGAGAAGATCGCCCGCTTCACTGCGAAAACCGTTATAGCCAAGCTGAAGCTCGTGGCCGCCATCAAAACGCAGCGTCGCCTTGGTCAGATAAGATTCGGTCTGGAGCTGTGTGTTCAACACCTCTTCGCCAGCACGGTAATTCGTCAGACCACCATTCTCGACATAAGACGGCCAGTTTTCACACCAGCTACCCGAACTGTTGCAGATCCTTCGCGGCCCGACATTGATCGGTTCCGCCGCAGGGCCATGCTTACCTGCATAGTAATTGCCACGCTTGCGATAGGCGTAGCCCGCAAGGAGATCGTAGTTTTCCTCCTTCATGGCCGCCACGATGCTGCCTGAACCGGCGGTCGGCGTGAGAAGAGACGGCCTGTCCAAGCCATCGCTTGAAGGAACGGCCACGGGGTTGTTAGCCGGAGAATAGGGCCACTCATAACCGCCCTTCGCGCCGCCATGCGGCGTTGCGGAGTTTCCGGCATATTCTCCCTTCACGCGAAGACCCCAGGTGTCGCCCGGCTTGACGATATCGTCCGCATTCACTGTGCGAATGGCGACGCTGCCCGCAATACCGCGCGACGTCGCATCCGATCCCTTGCGCACATCGATGCCACCGATGAAGTCAGGGTCGATATAGGTTCGGTTGGAAAGGCCCTGATAGCCCTGATAGACAGTGATGCCGTTTTCTGCGCCATCGATGGTGGTGGCAACGCGCCCGAAGCCCTGCATGCCGCGAATATTCACATCGACCGCACCCGCGCCGTTGCGGGCTTCGCCCGACATCACACCCGGTGTGCCGCGGAAGATATCAGCGGGGCTGGACCCCCTGAACCGCTCGATTGTCTCGGCGGAAATATAGTTCGTCGCTGCCGGTGTCACGTAAGGCGCATCTGACGCCGCGACACCGCTGCCGCTCGTCACCGTGATCGTATCAAGAAGTGTCGTCCCGGCAACATCAAGCGGTGCTTGCCCCGCTGCCGTCTGGCCGGAAAGCGCCACCGTACTGCCGCTTGTAAAACGATAGGAGATGCCAGACCCGGTGAGAAGCCTCGTCAGCGCCTGTTCTGATGTCATCGTGCCGGAAACACCGGTGGAACGTTTTGCCGAGGCCAGTTCCGGCAGATAGGTCACCTGCAATCCCGCCTGCTTGCCGAATGCGGCAAGCGCACCGGACAGCGACCCGGCGGGGATGTTGAACGCAGTCTGCCTTGTTGTCTGGGCTTGCGCGGCGCCACTTGTCGCCAATGACAGTGCGAAAACGCAGGTCGATCCCAGAAGCGCCGTGGTTAGAATACCTATTCCAAACTGCCGCCGAACACGATTATTGACATCAAGCCCCATAGCTCAACCACTCCAATCCGCCATTTATAGAAATGGGCTGTCGTATGGCAGCAGCTAACTTCCGGCCCTGTTATCTGAAACGGACGGAGCTGTGTAATTTTCTCCCCCTGCTTCAAAAAAAGAGGAAGAAAAATCAGATCGTGGAAATAATCGTGAGCCAGGGGGATATCTGGCGGACTTTACCGCCATAGGGCTCGACGACGGCTTCGAGCGCCGATAACGGCTGGTTGAGGTCGAACACACCTGAAATGCGCTCAGCACCAAAACTCGATTGGGCCAGCACCACGCGACCAGATTTCCAGCGCGCGATACGGGCCACAACCGAGGCAATGCTATCGCGATCCGCCACCAGCAGCCCTTCCCGCCAGGCCGCGATCTGGCTGACGTCGCGGATGCCGCGCTCGAAGCTGGAACTGCGTGGATCAAAGGACAGCCATTCGCCTGCACCGACCGGTGGTTGTGCGGGTAAGCTTTCCGCCTGAACCTTCACATCCACAGCGCCATGATCCACAGACACAGCGAGATAGCCTGCATCATTGCTGACATCGAAAGCTGTTCCCAGCGCCGTTGCCACCAGATTGCCTGTCTGCACCTGAAATGGGCGCGCCGTATCTGGCGAGACGTCGAAAAAAGCCATGCCAGCCAGCAGCTCGACATTGCGGGCGTGCTCGCCGAAGCGCGACCGGATGGCGCTGTCCGGTCCGAGTGTCACCTGCGTTCCGTCCTCCAGCGCGACACGCCGCAGTTCAGCGGTAGCCGTCAGATAGTCGGCGCGCGCCTGCAAGACGAGCTGCGGCCCAAGCATGGAACCCACCCCGATGGCAGCCAGACCGGCTACGCCGCCAAACAGAACCGAACGGCGCGACATTCCTCGCCCCGGGCCTCCTGCGCTGCGCTGCGCCTGCATGACCTTTCCGGCCATGCCATGAATTTCCATTGCCTCACGCCAGGCCGTCTCATGGTCGGCGCTGCGTGCGCGCCAGCGCGCAACGAGGTCAAGCGCGACCGGATTACCGGGATCGTCCTGCATGCGGATGACGAGGTCCAGCGCTTCCTCGAACAGCCTTTCGCTTTTCGACACTTTGTCATCCATCAACGAACGGTTCCTCGTGGCGCTGCAACTCCGCAAGCCGGAGCAATCTCTCTATAATTGGTGAAACGGACGAGCGGCGGAAATTTTCACCCGCAAGCGGCAGAACAGCGATCAAAAGGACGCGTCTTCCTTCAGCCGCTGGCGCAAATGCAGATAGGCACGCTTGATCAGCGTCCATGTCCGCGACACGGAAAGGCCAAGCTCGGATGCAACCTCAGCAATCGTCTTTTCATCAAGGCGATGCATCTCGAAGGCCCTGCGCGTCTTTTCCGGCAATTCCAGGAGCGCGCTTTCGATGATCGCGAGACGCTGCCGGTCATAGACCACGGCTTCAGGCGTCGGCGTGGTATCGGCAATCCGCTGCCATTCGTCTTCCGCGAGATCGGATTGCTGGAACAGCCTTTCGCGCCGGTAGAGGTCGATCGACAGGTTGCGGGCGATCTGATGCAGATAAGCGCGGGGGTTGTTGTCCGCCTGTGGCGTTGCGGTCAAAACCCGGACGAATGTGTCCTGTGTGAGATCGGCAGCCGTTTCCGCATTATGCCCTCTGCGCCGAAAGAACCGGTTCAGCTCCCGGGCATGGTTCTGGAAGAGACGGTGCAAGTTCCACATTGGTCGAAACTTTAATTAACCCGGTCGGATGGGAATGAACAAACTGGCGCGCCGCCACAAGGCAGCGTGTCTGCCTCTCATCTTATATATGACTATAATAGTCAAGTTTAATTTGTTGTGATCCCTGTGCTCGTCGAACACGACGCTTCGCAATATTTTCTGATGAAATTGAAGCGCCGATCATACCGCTGATGGCTGCGCTTCAAAGAAAAACCGCTCGATTCGGGCCTTTAAAGACATCGAGAGCGATCCTTTCTAGCACAAACGAGGTTTTATGCGGTCGCGCATAGCTGCCATGTCTTATTGAAGCTTGTCATTGACACCACCGATAAGTATTTGCGCTGCAATTACTGAACATCGGATAATCCAATGAGCCCGAACACTTATGTGGCCACGGTTGTTGTGGCTTGTGCATTATTCCTGGCTTGGTCCATCGCAGAGCGGTTTCGATACGAAATGGCGAGCACACAAATCTCTGCCCAATCAGCAGAGTGGTGAGCCTTTTGTTGCGCATTGGCCGATCGGTCGAGATGACGCTATTCCGCTGATGGTCGCCGTTTGCCGCCTGCCGATCCAGAGGCCGGCAGCTTTGAAGGCTCCTGATCCGAAAGACAATTAATCACAACGTCTACAATCTCAGACGACACAAAATCTGCTTGTATTCTACCTTGAAGCTCCGCGGCTTCCTTGTCACTCTTGGTTGACTCAAGCGACCATATTGCAACGCCAATCAGGGCATCTGGATTAAAGCGCTTCAGCCGTCGGATTGAAAATCTGCCGCGTGTTGCAGATTCCACATTCAGATAACAGACAACGACCGCCGATGCTGCGGCAATAGCTTCTCTACTCAACTGACTTGGCAACAGTCCCGCATGACCAATCACGGTGGCCTGCGCACCTTGAACCGACAGCGCCTGTCCCACCATTTCGGCAGTTATATCGTCCAGCGCGTCATGCCCCCCAATGCTGACGACCACCTTTCCATCACCAGATGGAAGTTCGATCTTGGCCCCTTCTTCCGATACGGTTTCAACGGTGACATCTTCATCATTGTCGAGTTCTTCATTCGCGATCATGCGAAGATTGGCGACCAACATATTTGCGCTGTTCGTCACATCGTCGAGCTGCTTGTCATTCAGCGCACCGCGCGCTCTGTCCTGCTCTGCTATAAGAAGAGCTGGAATTGCAACCGTGCCATAATACTCAACCAGAAACTTCTCTTCGAGTATCTCTTCCGCGTTGTCTGTCGCTTCTATAGGGTCTCCAGCGAGCAGGCGTTGATAGAGTCTCTCCTCGGGATCAAGAACCGGCTCATCGCCGAACAATATCTCGAAGAACTCAAACTGCGGCACATGCCGACCCAAGACCACAAGACAAACCGTCAATGGGGTGGAAAGCACCAACCCCACTGGCCCCCATAACCACGCCCAGAAAATGGCTGATACAATGATTGCCAGTGGTGACAGCCCCGTTCTGGACCCGTAGAGCCAGGGCTCGATCACATTGTTGCTGATGAGTTCCACAACAATAAAAAGCGCAATCGTGCAGATGAGCAAAGGCCAGAAATATTGGCATCACCGCGGCTATCACTGGTCCGATATAGGGCACAAACCTCAAGACAATGGCGAGCATACCCCACAACAGCGCATTGGGTATACCAAGCAACCACAAGCCTATACCCAATGGAACACCATAAGCGATGTTGACCATAAGCTGCGTCAGCAGATACTGGCCCACACGACTACCAGCTTCCTGTAGGGCCTCGGTGGTTCGGTGCAGATCGCCATAGCCGACAAGTCGGATGAACCTGTCACGCAGTTCCTCCCTTTCAAGCAGCATGAACACAACGACCACGATGACGAGGCCCGTTGTAGCCAAGGGGCTGACCAGTGGCCCTATGATACTTTCCAGTGTTTCAATGGGGCTTCGACGCGAGAATATCTCGACCAGAACCGGCTTTCTTTCCGGCTCCGGATTGATGCCGGGAACGTCCGGCTTATCTTCCGGACTATTGATCTCGGCGCCCACCCTTTCGGCAAACCGGTTCAGACGGTCGATAATCCCGCCTTCCGTACCTGCCTTCTTCAGGTTCCGTATCTTTTCGATGATATTGTACTGGTAGGTTGCAATATTCTGTCCAACTTCCGTTACCTGAAAAGCCAGAATCGCGCTGAACACTGCGATGATCAGAAAGCCGCCAGCAACGCTGGTGATGATTGCCACCAGCCTCGGCAGCCCGAACCTTCGAAGGAAGGCCACAATTGGCGCAAGCATAAAGGTCAGCAGGATCGCAATGGCCAGCGGCAGAAAAACATCTTTGGCGAAATAGAATACAGCAATCACCCCGGCCATTGCGGCCAGAGTGGGCAATCTGGTTTGCGCTGCGTTCAAAGGCAGATTTCGATTAGGAACCCCACCATAACGGTCCATAGTGCATCCGGCTAATAATTACTCACCTTATAAATAGCGCTGCGTCACTTTTGTTCCGTCAAATGAAGAACGAGCATGGAGAATAAGAAAAAAGCGGCCATTCGGCCGCCTTTTGATTAAAACTTCGCACCAACTCGCAGTGCTATCGCGTGATCTCTTGCGCCAGAACCGCCGAAGCCGGTTCGATATTCGACGCCTGTGGTCCAGGCATTATCGAAGCTGAAATCGAGCGACAGACCCACATTGGCGCTATCGTTGCTCTCGCCCTGAACATCAAGCGCATAGGGAAGCCCGCCAAGCGCGCTATATCCCATGGCGGCCCGGCTGGAACCCTGGAAATCATGGGCATATTCAGCGCGGACACCAGGAGTCAGGCGTCCCCAAGTGTAGTCGATGGAGTAATTGGCGCGCAAACCAACCACGCCCGTGACAGTATCCACGGTCTGATCACCGTAGGTCAGCCGGTAGATGCTATCGCCGCCTTCAGAATAAGCATCAAGCCAGGAGCGCGACATTTCCATCCGGCCATAGGGCGAGACCAGCCACGTCTCTTGACGAAATTCATAAGCAGCCGTCAGCGATCCGAACAGCTGATGGCCATCCCGTTTGCCGTCGGTCAAGCTGCCATCCGCCGTGATGAAGCGCGTTGAATCAAAATCCAGAATGCTGCCGCCGACAAGCGCATCGATAAAGAAATTGTCGATCGGCTTGAAGCTACCATAGACAGCGGCGCTGTAAGCATTGGCGCGGCTTTCCGTGCCATTGTCGCCGATATCTGTACGATCCCGCCCATAACCGACACCGAAGCCCGCCACGAAGCGTTCCGAGAACCGGTAGTCGATGCCGCCACTCACGCCGACAAGCGTATAGTCCAGATCGAGCTTGCCGCTATCGCGCTGGCCGAAGTTCACAAAGCCGCTGCTCCAGAATGCCAATGGTCCAAGGTCTGGATCGATAGTCGGCGCAGGCTGCTCCGGCTCTTTCAAACCAATAGCCTTGCCCGGAAAGCTATCGCGCTTTTCGGGGGCATAGCCGAGGGGTGAAATCCCTGCCGATGATGCTGACGAAGAGGGATTGGCCGGGTCTTCCGGTTGCTGCGCGGACGATGAACCACCAAGTCGCACGCCGAGGCTGGACTTCCGCCGGTCGCCTTCATCATGCAACTGCTCAAGCCGGTTTTGGAAATTCCGGGTTTGAACCTGTGCAAAGCGTCGTGCGGCACTTGTCTGTGCGTTCAACAAACCGATCACTTCGGGATCAAGCGTTGGATCGGGGAAAACCATGGCCGCACGGTTGACCACAACCGTGTAGCTGCGATTGGCCCCACTTGGCGCAGTTACGACAATCGAAACCGTGTTCGAACCAATAGCCAGTCCTATGGGAGCGCTTGAATTTCCCGACGCAACACTGCCCCCTGCAACGGTTACGCGCGCGGAGGGCTCGGAAACCGTTGGGGCGAAGCTTATGCTCTCGACCGTGTTTTCAACATTGAGAGAATAGCTGAGCGTCTCTTTGTCAAATGCCGGGTCCAGCGATCCAGAACTGGGAACGAGGCTAGCAAGCGTTGCATCCGCTGACGCAGCTCTTGTGACATTGACCGTATAGCTGCGCGTCGTTCCATTTTGCGCTGTGACAACAACCGTCAGGGTCGTGGTACCGGTGCCGAGCGACAGTGCAGCGCTCGCACTACCGGATAGTACGGTTGCCCCATTGACCGCAATGGTGGCCGTCGCGTCTGCTGATGTGGGCGTCAATTGGAGCGACGATGTATCTGTGGGGACCGTCAACGAATACGTGGCTGTGCTCGGCGAAAATGCAGGGTCCAGAGTTCCGGCGCTGGGAGCCAGCCCCACGAGATCGGCATTGCCCGACTGCGCGCGGATGATATTGACAGTGTAGGTTTTCGTCGTGGTTCCATTCTGCGCGGTTACAGTTGTCGTGACCGTATTGCTTCCAACGGCCAGATTAATTGCAGGGGTGGCCGTTCCATTGGGTATAGTTGCCCCGTTGATGACAACCGCACCCCTCGTATCCGAAAGCGTTGGGGTAAAAGTAAATGTCTCGACGTCGTTTGCTACATTCAGCGTATAAGAGGTCGTGTTGGGGTCAAAGGCAGGCGCTAACGTTCCGGCACTGGGAATGAGGTTCTGCAAATTCGCATCGGCTGACTGCATTATCGGTACATTCAAGACATTGGATGCAATATTGCCAATTCCGTCGGCATTTGTGACAGCTCCCGCAGGGAGACTTACCATAACCGATCCGCTACCCGAAACAACAACGTGAAGCAAATAGACCAAACTGGTCCCCGTCGGCACCAATATAGGGGTCGCTCCGACAGTACCCGTTGTTGACAAAATAAAGTCATTTTCTGAAAGCCCCGTCACTCCCTCAGAAAAAGTAACCACGAGCAGCTGGACATTATCGAAAGGTGACGACGAATTCGTGATGCTCAATGTGGGCGTGTTTACATTGACAAGTACACCGTTCGTCGCGCCAACATTAACAAATGTGCGATTGGCTGACAGCCCGCCGATGGCTTGAATGGCGCCGCCATTCAAGTCTATCGCTGAGCCAAGACTAATCCCGTCTGCATCCTTATCGCCAGACTGGACAGTATAGGAAAAAGTTAGAACGTTAGTTCCGCTTCCTGATTGATAAAATGCACTGCGTGTGGTTGCGCCGATAAGAACAGGTATAGACGGCAGCCCTCCCACATTTACAATTTCATCAAAAGTTACTGAGAACGTCAGCGTATCGCCGGTTTCGTAGTAGCCAGACGCAGGAACACTCACGGAAGTTACCTGCGGAAACACATCATATATTGTGAAATAAGCAGTGCCTTGTGAAGACCCTCCGGTCGTTCCACCGGTTTCTGTCACCACGAAATCGAATGAATCAACGCCCGTGTATTCAGCAATAGGCGTATAGGTAAAACTTCCACCGGCATTAAGCACAACAGTTCCCCTCGAAGGAGCCGTGACGAGGTTGAACGTAAGCACGCCTCCGCTCCCCGTGGCTGTCAGTGTGCCCGGCACTGCTGTATTTTTCGGACCACCGAAAGAGTTCGAGGAGATAATCGGGGCAGAATGCGCCGATATCGAACAGAACATTATTGCGTAAAGCCCCAGCAACATCGCACAAAAATAACGCCATCCCGACGCGCCAAGCACCCCCGCCAGTGTCCCCGACCGCATAACGTCCCCCTTGCCCCGAATTGCTTATTTTATTTGTCACTAAAATGTATTTACGACAAGAGATCATCGAATAGACATACAGAAACATTTAACAAAATACGGCACATGTCGTATTTTACATTGCCTTCAGAAAACAATTTTCAACATTGCATGGAAACCCGAGTATTACCGCACGCATGAGTGGAAAAAACTGCGCGCGCGTCCTGTCAGAAACCCTGATCAATCGATCATTATTTTTGACATGACATTGCTCTGCGCCGGGAGTAACTGCTCGTTGAATAATAACGGGTTTGGCGGGTCATTATGTCAACGGGCATGCAGGAAACGAAGCCGCTGGTTGGAATTGCGCTGGCATCGGCGGGCTATGCCTGCTTTGCCCTGCAGGATGCCTTGGTAAAATGGCTTGTCGCCAGTTATGCCGTGCCGCAAATCCTCTTCATGCGCAGTCTGGTCATTGTGGTGATTACCGGCGTTCTGGTGCGCCATTATCGCCACCCGTCGATCATGCACAGCCCCTATCGCGGAACACTTGTGCTGCGCGCCGGGCTTATGCTGTTCGCGTGGCTTTTGTTCTATATTGCAGCCAAGTTTCTCGGTCTTGCCGAACTGACCACACTTTATTTCTCCGCGCCCATTATGGTCATGTTCCTGTCCATTCTCGTTTTGAAGGAGCGCATTGGAACCGGGCGCTGGATCGCCTGTTTCGGCGGCTTCGTCGGCGTTCTCGTCGCGGCCAACCCCGGCCATTCGCCAAATCTGATCCCCGCCATCATGTGCGTGGTGGCTGGCTTTTGCTGGGCATGGAGCACGATCCTGATCCGGCTTGTCAGCCGCAGTGAAACAACGCTGACCCAGATGTTCGCAACGAGCCTGATCTTCGGCATCGCCTGCGCCGTTTCCTTTCCCTGGATCTGGCAATGGCCCGACGCCATGGGCTGGGCGCTCATGTTTGGTCTCGGACTGATCGCCACGCTTGGCCAGTATCTTCTTTATGAAGGTTTCCGCCACGCGCCCGCATCCGCACTTGCACCCGTCGAATATACCGGCCTGATCTGGGCCTTTGTCTACGGCTACGCGATCTGGGCAGAAGTCCCCGCAACGAACGTTTTCGTCGGCGCTTTGCTGATCGTCGCTTCCAGCTTTGTGCTTGTCGGGTGGGAACGCTACGAAATCACCATGAAGCGCAGACGCGCAGTCTGACAGGTGTGAGACACAACCGGCCCCGCACTAACTGCCGAGAACATAGAGCCAGAACGACATAGTGACTGCTGAAAGCAGTGTGCCAATGAGAATGGCGTTGGCCGCCACACCGGAGGCGCGATTATAATAGGTCGCGAATATATAGACATTCACACCGGCGGGCATAGCCGCGAGCAGCACGCCATACCGCGCGGTTTCCACCGGCACCTTCAGCACCCAGATCATCAGGACATAGGCCAGCGCCGGATGCACCATCAGCTTGATGATCGATGCAATGAGGGCCTGTTTCCAGTTTTCCGAGAGCTTGAATTGGGTCAGCGCACCGCCGATGCCGAACAGCGAGACTGGCACGACCGATTGCGCCATCATCGAGAAAAATGCATCCGCAGGCTCTATAAGCTGAAGACCGAGGCTCGAGCCAATAATGCCAGCGGCAATACCCCATATGAGCGGGTTGGAACCAATACGGCGCAGAGCAACAACGATTGTCTTGCTCAAAACCTCACCGTCGCGGCGTACCAGCTCCATCGTCATCATGCCGACCGTCAGCAGGATAGCCCCGTGCAGACCGATGATCGACAAAGTGACCGGCAGCGCCTGATCGCCATAGGCACGCGTCATGATCGGCAAGCCGATCAGCACTGTGTTGGTGAATGTACCGGTGAAACCGACAGACACGCTCTCGCCCGGACGGTTTGCATAGACTTTGCGGGCAATCGTTATGCCAAGCACAAAGCAGATAATCGCCGCCACATAAAACGGCCCGATGATCTTGAGATCGAAGGCGGAACGAAAGTCGCTCGTGGTAATCGAGTAAAACAGCAAACAGGGCGTTGCAAAATTATTCACGAAGGAGATGAGACTGCCAACACCAGCAGCCGGGAATAAACCCGCCTTCACCGCAAGAAATCCAAATGCCATAAGTGCGAATATCGGCGTAATAACGTATATGATATCGATCATTTCAAGACTTCATGGCCATTCTATTGCGCATTTCCCTTATCTTTACCAAATAATATTATTTTCTCAATAAAGGAATATGAATATTATCTTCGATAAATTTAAAGGCTTAGAAAAGAATTTACACGCAACTTTCTCCCAACTTTGGCCTGATCTTGCAGATCAACAGCGGCGGCAACCATCATCAATATTTAACTATATGCGACGCTTTGCACATTTGACCGACAACCGCCCCGTCCTGTCAACATAATATAAAGGCTTCCTGATACTAATATCGCCTCAAGCAGGGGTTGTAGACCTTCAAGAGCTGACATAGGCAAATGGTGCGCCGGATGAAGACGCTTCCGTCGATCTGTGCACCAAACGCGGGGAAATGAATCATGAATGAATCTATTCGGGAACTTCTGACCAAAGTTGGCGGATTGCCCATAGCCGTGACCGACATCGCAGACGATGCCGATCTTTATACGGCTGGCCTGTCGTCCTTCGCCTCGGTACAGCTGATGCTTGGCCTTGAAGACAAGTTCGACATCGAATTTCCGGACCAGTTTCTCAATCGCAAGTCTTTTGCGAGCATCAGCGCGATTGAACAGACGATCACCACCATCCTCAAGGATAATGAGGCCGCGTAATGAATGCAGGCGGGGGGAATAGTCTTTCCGAGCGTGTCGGTCGCGTAGCAGCCATCGCCGGAAAATTTGCCGATAGCGTCGACAAGGAAGGACGCTTTCCGCAGGAAGCCATCGATGCGATGAAGGCCGAGCGCCTTCTCGGTATTCAGGTGTCGCGCGATCTGGGCGGCGAAAGCGCCGAGATCGACCAGATTGCAGAACTGTGCTGCATTCTGGGACAATCCTGTGCTGCAAGCGCGATGATCTTCGCGATGCACCACATCAAGCTTTCCAGCCTGGTAGAGCATGGGCAATCGGTTGAATGGCATCGCAACTTCATGCGTGACGTCGCGGACGAGCAGTTGCTGCTCGCCTCGGCGACGACGGAAGGCGGCATTGGCGGCGATTTGCGCAATTCCATCTGCGCGATCGAAATCGACGGCGACACCTGCCGTCTGGAAAAGAACGCCACGGTTATTTCCTATGGCGTCTATGCTGATGCCATCCTGATCACGTCGCGTTCACACAAGGATGCGGCCTCGTCCGATCAGGTCATGACCGTTTTCCGGAAAGACCAATACACGCTGGAAAAGACCAATGAATGGGACACGCTCGGCATGCGTGGCACCTGTTCGGAAGGCTTTGTGTTCCGGGGCGAAGCGGACAAGGTGCAGATCCTGCCGCATCCGTTTGCCGAGATCGCCGCGCAGTCCATGCTGGCCCAGTCCCATACATTGTGGAGTTCGCTCTGGTATGGCATCGCCGTCGATGCCGTGAACCGCGCACAGGCTTTCGTGCGCGCCGCAGCACGCCGCAATCCAGGCGCACCGCAGCCGGGCGCTTTGCGCGTCGCCGAAGCCTCCAACATGCTGCAAATGCTGAAGTCGGAAATCGTCGCCTGCCTCAAGACCTATAAGGACGCGAAGCACGATGCGGACAAGCTTGCTTCCATGGGCTTTGCCATCGCGATGAACAATCTGAAGGTCGCTGCCTCGCAGACGATCTTGCAGGTCATCAACCACGCCATGCTGGTGTGCGGCATCATGGGCTACAAGAACGGCACGCCCTACAGCCTTGGCCGTCATTTGCGCGATGCGCATTCGGCCCAGCTGATGATTTCCAACGAGCGCATCCTCGGCAACACTGCCACCATGCTGCTCATTCACAAACAGAACACCAGCCTCTTGGGATAACGCCATGGACGCGCAAAGATCTTTTCTCAACCGGCTTTTCGATGCCGGACTGCTGATTGAAACCGGCGTGGACGGCCTTTACGGACGCTCCGGCCAGTTTGAAGATGTCATCGTCGCCTTCGAGCGCCTCGTTGATCGCACCGGCGGTGCTGATGGCGCGGAAACGATCCGCTTCCCGCCCGGCCTCAATCGCGCTTACTTTGAAAAAAGCGGCTATATGAAGAGCTTCCCGCAGCTGGCCGGCACGGTGCACAGTTTCTGCGGTTGCGAGCTGGACCATATCAACCTCATCAAATGCATGGATTCTGGCGAAGACTGGACGCTGGAGCAGAAGGCAACGGACATCGTCCTGACACCCGCCGCCTGCTATCCGCTCTATCCAACGATTGCCAAGCGTGGACCGCTGCCGCAGGGCGGCGGCCTCTATGACCTGCAATCCTATTGCTTCCGTCATGAACCTTCGGTGGACCCTGCCCGTCAGCAGCTGTTCCGCATGCGCGAATATGTGCGCATGGGCACGGAAGCCGATGTGATGGAATTCCGCCAGCTCTGGATCGAGCGCGGCACGGACATGATGAAGAAGGTCGGCCTGCCCGTTGAAATCGACGTGGCGAACGATCCCTTCTTCGGACGCGCAGGACGCATGCTGGTCAACAACCAGCGCGACCAGAACCTGAAATTCGAGCTGCTGATCCCGATCACCAGCGTCGAAAAGCCCACCGCCTGCATGAGCTTCAACTATCATCAGGACCAGTTCGGCGTGAAATGGGGCTTGTCGCAGCATGACGGCGAAGTTGCGCATACGGCTTGCGTCGGCTTCGGACTGGAACGCATCGCGCTGGCGCTGTTCCATCATCATGGCCTCGACGTCAAAGCCTGGCCGGAGAGCGTGCGCAACGAATTGTGGGGTTAAAGCATAATCCGACCGGAGTGAAACGAAGGTCGATAAGATTGCGCTTAAAATAGAAGGGATTAGAGCGCAGATCTGACGCAATCAGATCGGAACGCGCTCTAAAGCGACATGCAGGCAGTCTTTCCGCATATCTCGCCAGAAGGCTACGCGCCGCATGCGCTGCATGCGCAGACACGCATTTGGCCTGAAACCAATTGCTATGTCGATCTCTGGATCGAAGTGCTGGCATCGCTTCGGGTCGCTCCCGAAGCCATGCTGGGCTTTACCCTGACGCAGGATTTCGAGGGCGACCAGTTCACCTTCTTCAAGGTGCCGCTGGAAGACCTCGAAGCGCTCTACGGCGTGCGGGCGACAGAACTTGCCATCTTCGACAGTGTGGAAGGCCATATCGCGGAACAGATTGTACGCGGGCGGCTGTGCATGGTCGAGATGGACAGCTATTTCATGCCTGATACGCATGGCGTGAGCTATCGCACCGAGCATGGCAAAACCACCATTGCGATCAACCGCATGGATGTAGAGAACCGTTCGCTCGATTATTTCCATAATGGCGGCTTCTACCATCTGGAGGGCGAGGATTTCGACGGTGTTTTCCAGCGTCATCTGACGGAAGCCGACCTGCCCTTCCTGCCCTATACGGAATTTGCCAAATTCCCGAAGGATGTGCCCAGTGAAGCGCATCAGCAGCGCGTAGCGGAAATTCTGCTGCCACGCCACTTTGCGCGCAGACCCAAGGATAATCCGATCCGCGCTTTCGCCACCGTGTTTCCGGCACAGGTGGAAGCGATTGCCGAACGTCCCTTCGGTTTCTTCCACAAATATGCGTTCAACACGCTGCGCCAGCTCGGCGCGAATTTCGAACTGGCCGCAAGCCATCTGCATTGGCTGGGCGAAGGCAAGCGTTTTACCGCTGCTAGCGCCGACGCTATCCAGATCGCCGAGACGGCCAAGGCGGTGCAGTTCCAGCTTGCCCGCGCAGTGATGCGCAAGAAGTTCGATACGCTGGCAAGCGCGCTGGTGCCTGCCGCCGATGCATGGGACCGCATGACAGGAGCGCTCGAAACAGAACTTGGTCGCGATGCTGCCTGAACCAACTGCCACGAGCCGCCCGCTCACTGAGGGCTGGCGGCTTTTCCTGACCGCAGCCAATGAGGCCGCGACACCGGGCGATGTCTTACGCAATGGGGCATATCGCGATGCGCCGGTTCCGGGCACGGTGGCGGAAGCACTTGAAAAGGCCGGACATTTCAGCCGCACTGCTCCGACACCGCTGAACAATCAGGATGCGTGGTATTTTCTCGACCTCTCTGAGCCGCCCGGTGAGGCAATGCTGCATTTTGCTGGCCTTGCCACGATCTGCGAAGTCTATTTGAACGGCGCTTTGGTGCACAAGAGCGACAGCATGTTCCTCGCCCACGACCTGCCGGTCACGCTGACGGGTGCGGATGAGCTGGCGCTCTGCTTTCGTGCTCTCGGTCCCCGGCTGGAGCAGAAGGGCCCGCGTGCACGCTGGCGCACGCAATTGATGAACACGCAAGGCTTGCGTCTTATCCGCACGACAGCGCTTGGTCATATGCCGGGCTGGTGCGCGGAAGTTCATGCCGTGGGGCCCTGGCGTCCAGTGGCGATCAGCCGAGCCGATGCAGAAGCTGTTACCGACATTTTCATCCAATCCACGCTTCATGAAAATGGCGACGGAGTACTTACCGTCAGTTTTACCTACGCGGGCAAGGCTGAAAATCTGACCCTGCATTGCGCAGGTTCGCAGATCACCTGTGACAGACAAGCAGACCATCGCTGGCAGGCGAACCTGACCATTCCCGCTGTGGAACCGTGGTGGCCGCATACCCATGGCTCGCCGACGCTCCATGATGTGGAACTGTCCATCGACGCCAAGAAGCAGCCGCTTGGACGCACCGGCTTTCGCCGTATCGGCGTTGATCGCGGACCTGACGGGAAATCATTCGCGCTGGTGATCAACGGCGAGAAAGTCTTTTGTCGCGGCGCGGTCTGGAGTTCTGCCGACATTGTCCGCCTGCCGGGCGCACGCGCCGACTATCAACCGTGGTTGCAGCTCGCGCAGGATGCGGGCATGAACATGCTGCGCATCAGCGGCATTACGGCCTATGAAACCCCCGACTTTTATGCCCTTTGCGATGAACTCGGTATCATGGTCTGGCAGGACTTCATGTTCGCCAATTTCGACTATCCGGTGAAAGACGAAGGCTTTGTCGCCAAGGTGCAGGATGAAGCACGACAGCTTCTTTGCGCCATCCGCCATGCACCCTCGTTAACGGTGTTGTGCGGCGGCAGCGAGATTTACCAGCAGGGCGCCATGATGGGCCTGCCCGAAACGATCTGGAAAGGCGCGCTGACAGAAGAAATTCTGCCTGCCATCGTGCACGAATTCTGCCCAGACATTCCTTATGTGCCGAATTCGCCCTGCGATGGGGCGCTGCCCTTCATCAGCAATGAAGGCGTCAGCCATTATTATGGCGTCAGCGCCTATTGCCGACCACTGGACGATGCGCGCCGCGCCGAAGTGCGCTTTGCGACCGAAAGTCTGGCTTTCTCCAATGTTCCAGAAGCGCGCACGCTCAAGGCGCATTTAGACGTGCCCGCAGTCCATGATCCGCGCTGGAAAGCCCGTGTTCCACGTGATCGCGGCGTCTCGTGGGATTTCGAAGACGTGCGCGATGCCTATCTGGAAATGCTTTATGGCTACGACCCTGCCCGCTTGCGGCGGGAGGACATGGAGCAATATCTCCATCTTTCCCGTGCCGTCACGGCGGAAGTGATGGAGGCGACCTTTGCCGAATGGCGGCGTCCGGCAAGCACCTGTTTTGGCGCTCTGGTCTGGACATTTCAGGACGTGTTGCCCGGCGCTGGCTGGGGCGTGGTCGATGCGACCTGCGAACCGAAACCCGCATGGCATGGGTTGAGACGCGCCTTTCGCCCGGTGCAGGTTGCCTTGACCGACGAAGGCGTCAACGGGCTGGCCATTCATGTTCTGAACGAACAACCCCATACCGACGATCTGACACTGGAACTTGCCTGCCTGCGCGGCGGTGTACAGCCGGTCGTGAGCGGTCGCCGCGATCTTTCGCTCTCGGCACGTTCAGCCGTCACAATACCGGCGACCGAATTGTTCGGCGCATTTTTCGACACGACTTATGCCTATCGCTTCGGCCCCCCGGCCCATGACGTGACGGTTGCCCGGTTAAAACGTGGCGACGCCACGCTTGCGGAGGCTTTTCATTTTCCGCAGGGGCGCACCAGAGCTTTTCACGACGCCACAATTGAATGCAGTGTCGTGGAAGACGGAAACAACTGGTTTCTCGATCTCAGCACATCCGTGCTGGCGCAATCGGTCAGCATCGACGCGGAAGGCTGGAGAGCCACAGAAAACTGGTTCCATCTCGCTCCCGGCGAGACGAAACGTGTGGCACTTCTCCCCCGCCATGATAGCGAAGGCAAACCGTCCGGCGAAATTCGCATTGCCGGATCGGCGCGAACCGTCTGGTTTTAACCAGCGTTCAAAGCCAGCGAGCGGACAGCATCGATATAGACCGTGCGCGCATGTTCCGGCGTCAGATTGTGATCGGCGTCGGGAATGACCGCAACCTTCACATTGTCGAAGCCCTGCACCTTGTCGCCCGCCTGATCGAAATAGTAATTGAAATGCTCGCGACCAGTGTCTTTTTCGGCATAGACCAGCGTCAGCGGCACCTGCCGCAACTTCAATTCATCGAAAGCGGAATAGATCGCCCGGCCTTCAACCGTGCGACTGCGCAGGAGCTTGCGCGCCAGCCCAAGCACCCGCCCACTGACACCCCGCACAAGATTGCGCAGGATGGCGCGAATATCGAGTTCTCCACGGAACAGACGTTTGAACGTATCGAGACGCATGGCGCGGCTGCCATAGTCTTCCAGCGTGCGATTGCCTTCCCGGACGACATCATCGACTGAAAGCTCTGGCGACCAATAGAATGTCACCGGATTGACCAGCACCGCGCCCGATACCCGCTCGTCCAGCACCGCACAGTGCAGCCCAAGAAACGCGCCGCTGCAACGCCCGGCCAACACCGGACGCCCAAGTCCAATCCCGTCCAGATAATCGAGCGTATCGGCCACATCGGCCTCCGGCGCGTGCGTATAAAGCACCTGTTCCGGCATGCCCGGATTGGGCGGGCTGTCACCAGCATTGGCAATATCGAAGCGGAGCGACGGCACGCCATCTCGCGCCAGCTTGCGCGCCATATCAACGGTGGTCCGCCCCCACCCGACGCGCCGATCATACGAGGAAGAGAGGAACAGGACCGTCTTTCCCTTCCTTTCTCCCAAGGGCTCGCAAAGCACACCCGACAAACGGTTGTGCGCGCCGAATGCGACCGGCGTTTCGACGAAGCCGTCGCCCGCGATCTGCCCGCCAAGACCGCTTTCATCGGCACTATTCCGGGCCGGTCTGGAACCGGCAAGCGCCACCGCCCAATCGACCAGTCGATCCGCAACATTTAAAGGCAATCGCGAAATAACCGGATTGGAAATCAGCTTGTCGTAATCGGTGAAGGCTTCCACCGTAACTTCCGCGCCCAGCTTTTCGAGATGCTCTGCCAGTTCCGCATCATTCGGACGGTCGATCCTTGCGAGCAGAAGGCATTTGTCCGCAGGCTTTTCTGGCAACGAAAGAAGATTGATCTTCTTCACTTCAGTCGCAATTTCGGGCGTCATCGTCAAAGACGCGATGGAAACCGCCCCTTTGATCCGCTGCGTATCGGGAAGGCCCAGATCGGCATCGACCATGCTCGACCACACCGCCAACTCACGCGTGTAAAACCGACCGGAAATCACCGGAGACAACAGCGCCAGCGCTTCCAGACCTTCGATACGCGGCCCGGTTTCGGCGGCGACCGCCGCGCCAAGGCTCTGTCCAATGACCACGACGCGGCTTGCGCCCGACAAAAGCCGCGCCTTGTCCGCCGCTTCGATCAGCGTCTTTCGCCAGAGTTCCAGCCCAGAGGAAAAGTCGATGTCATCGCGCCCGTCGCCAGTGCCCGGCCAGTCAAAGCGAAGCGACGCAATTCCACGGCTCGACAGCCTGTCGGCGATGATGCGCCAGAATTTCCGTGTGGTGCAAAGCTCTTCCAGCCCCCAGGGGCTTGCAAACACGACAACCGTATCGAGACATGTGCCGGAAGCGCGTTGAAACAGTCCCAGAGTGTCAGAAAAGACAATCGGGCTGGCCGCCGCCATGCCACCCAGGGGCTTGGAAGATGAAATACTCTCCGCGCCGTCGCCCATGCCCGATATCCCCCGTTATATAAACAATATCTGCAATAACGGAATTTAAGCGAGGAACCAAGAGGGCACAGCGAATACCTTAAAACGACTAAACCCTAGGATGTAAATCATAAGCTTATTTTACAGACCATCACGACATCTCAACACCTGCGAAAAGCGCGTTTTCCCGCCAAAAACGTTGTAATAGCAGGCGCTTTATTATAACATTCTTGTGAAAGTTTCCACTTGCCCACAATCTTGATATTCGCGTTAACCGCTAATCAGTAATTGCTATGCAACCAAAGGATCATCAAATTCGGGCTTGGGTTTTTAGAGGCTAAGATGTGTTACGCGACTATGATGCGCCGATGTGCGTTGATACGATCTGGGCATATCGGCCGCTCGGTTCCTATCGAGTCTCTGCATTTGTAATGACCACCTAAGCAGCCAGGTTTTTCTGTCGGATCGTAACGGACCGACTTTAAAGCCAAGCCGATCACTTTGGGCAGTTCAATGCCCTGACCTCGTTTAATAGGGCTATCGGGGCCAATCCACTCCATGATTACCGTTCTCAATTGTATTGCCACGCAGCATGAAGCGTGGCTGACGACGTTGGCAGCTTTGATCTGCCTCGTCGGTTCAGCGATCACGCTTAATCTCGTCCGCAAAGCAGCGAAATGCCATGGCGCGGTTCGCTATGGCTGGCATTTTCTGGTGGCCATCGCGTCGGGCTCGACCGTCTGGAGCACGCATTTCGTCGCCATGCTGGCCTATGAGCCGAGCGCGCCGGTGGTGCTGCTGCCAGACTTGACCATCCTGTCGCTGGTGATTGCCGTTGTCGGCACCGGGATCGGCTTCGTGGTCATGACCGGGGGCTTTCCGCGTTTCGCCCCGGTCATTGGCGGCGCTATGGTCGGCGCTTCGATTGCCGCCATGCACTATATCGGCATGCTGGCTTATCGCGTCGACGGGCTGATCGAATGGAACATGGATTACTTCTATGCGTCCATCGTGCTTGCCGTATTGTTCGGCTCGCTGTCCGGTCAGGTTCTGATGCGCTTGAGCTATCCAACCTCGTATCGTCTGGCAGTTTTGACCTTCACGATCGCCATTGTCAGCCTGCATTTTACCGGCATGGCCGCAATGACCGTCACGCCGATGAACTATCTGCAAGAAGCAGCACTGGCCGACAAGTTCGCTCTTGCCGTTTCGGTCGGCGGCGTCGGTCTGCTCGTGCTTTGCACCGCGCTTGCCAGCTATCTGATCGACAGTCACGTCCAGTCGTCCAACTTGCGGCAGCTGCAACATATTGCCCGCCATGACTCGCTGACCGGATTGCCAAACCGCACCCAGTTTGTCGAGCGCCTTAACCGCGAGAAGATCAATGCCGATAACGGCCATTATCGTATCGCGCTGATCGGCATCGATCTGGACCGCTTCAAGGAAGTCAACGACCTCTATGGTCATGCTGCTGGTGACAGGCTGCTCTGCGAGATTTCCGCCCGCATGACCGAGCATCTGGAAAGCGGTGAGCTGATCGGTCGCTTTGGCGGCGATGAATTCGCAGCCCTGAAGACATTTGAGGACGAAGACGACCTGCGCAGCTTCATGTCACGCCTTAATACCGCGCTTTGCGATCTTGTAGACCTCGGCAATGCCGTTGTCCGCCCCGGTGCGAGCCTTGGTATCGCGATCTATCCGACAGATGCCGACGATGTGGAAAAGCTCTTGTCCAATGCGGACATGGCGATGTACCGCGCCAAGCAAAGCATCGAGGACAAGATTTGCTACTATGAAAGCAGCATGGATGAAGCGGCACGCAAGCGTGCAGCGCTGGCCCGCGACATTTGGACGGCCATCGACGAAAACCAGTTTTTCCTGAATTTTCAGGTTCAGCGCAGCATGAAGGATGGCGGCGTATCAGGATATGAAGTTCTGCTGCGCTGGCGTCATCCCGTGCAGGGTCTGGTTCCGCCAACCGTGTTCATTCCTATAGCCGAGGAATCCGGCGTCATCACCCAGCTTGGCGAATGGGTGCTGCGTGCGGCCTGCCGGGAAGCGGCAAGCTGGCCCGTTGCCCGCAGGATCGCGGTCAATATTTCCCCGCTACAGCTCAGCCATACCGGCCTTGTGGAAACGGTTCGGGATATCCTGACCGAGACCGATCTTTCGCCAAAGCTTCTGGAACTGGAAGTAACCGAAAGCGCGATCATTCGCGATCAGGCGCGTGCCCTGCAAATCTTGCGCGAAATCAAGGCACTTGGGGTCAGCATCGCGATTGACGATTTCGGCACCGGCTATTCGTCGCTGGCGACGCTGCGCTCCTTCCCCTTCGACAAGATCAAGCTCGACCGCAGCTTTGTCACCGATCTGGAGCAGAATGTGCAGTCGAAGGCTTTTGTGCGCGCCATTCTGGCGCTCGGTCAGAGCCTCGATATTCCCGTGCTGGCCGAAGGTGTCGAGACGCAGTCGCAGATGGATATTCTGCAAGAAGAAGGCTGCAATCAGGTGCAAGGCTTCCTGCTTGGCTACCCTGCACCCGCAATTCAGCTCGGCCTCAATGAAGAGGCTGAAGCTCAGGCGGCCTGACGCTGTTACACAGCAAACCGCAGGCGTCAGTCCTGCGGTTTCAAAGGTTCGGTTCAGAAGCAGCCCGGTGCTATTACCGCGGCCCGCGAATCTGCCTATAATCGCCGCATGCCCATTCGACACTTAAGCGAAACCATCATCAACCAGATCGCGGCGGGCGAGGTCATCGAACGACCGGCCAGCGTGATCAAGGAACTTGTCGAGAATGCCATCGACGCTGGCGCGACCCGTATCGAGGTTGTGACCGGCGGCGGCGGCAAGACGCTGCTGCGCGTCACCGACAACGGCTCCGGCATTCCCGCCGACGAGCTGCCGCTTGCGGTTTCGCGCCATTGCACATCCAAACTTTCCGACGACGTGCACGATATTCGAGCGCTCGGCTTTCGCGGCGAAGCCCTGCCCTCCATCGGCTCGGTCGCCAAGCTGACGCTGAAATCGCGTCCGCAGGACGCGGATGCCGGTTTCGAGGTTTCCGTTTCAGGCGGGCATCTCGAAGGCCCGCGCCCTGCCGCACTCAATCGCGGCACGATAGCCGAAGTGCGCGACCTGTTTTACGCAACGCCCGCCCGCCTCAAATTCATGAAGACCGACCGCGCCGAAGCTTCCGCCATCACAGATGTGTTGAAGCGCATCGCCATTGCCTTTCCGCATGTGCGCTTTTCGCTGTCAGGCACCGACCGCTCGCCATTGGAAATGCCTGCGACCGGCACGGGCGCCGATGCCACACTGGAACGCATCGGGCAGGTTCTGGGGCAGGATTTCGGTGAAAACGCGCTGGCCATCGATGCCGAGCGTGATGGTGTGCGGCTCGCAGGATTTGTCGGCATACCGTCCCACAATCGCGGCAATGCGCAGCACCAGTTCGCTTATGTGAATGGTCGCCCGGTGCGCGACAAGCAGATTTTTGGCGCGCTGCGCGGGGCCTATGCCGATGTCATTGCCCGTGACCGCCATCCGGTCGCCGTGCTGTTTCTGACGCTCGATCCGGCACTGGTCGATGTGAATGTGCACCCGGCCAAGGCCGATGTGCGCTTCCGCGACCCCGGTCTGGTGCGCGGCCTTATCGTCGGCGCGATCAAGCAGGCGCTTGCCCAATCCGGCATCCGCCCGGCAACCAGCGGTGCGGAAGCCATGTTGCAGGCCTTTCGCGCAGAAGGATTTCAGCCACAGTCCTCATCAGGCGCGCGCGCCGCATCCAGCAGCTTCGCCTCCACGAGCTGGCGACCGGATCGGCCAGCGCCTCGAAGCGAATGGTCGCCGCAGACCGCACATCCGGCGCATAGACCGCTTGATTTCGGCAGCGCATCCGGTTTCCATGAAAGCGAGCAGGCGACAATCGACGTCGTGAATATTCCGACTGCCGATGCGCGCGCAACGATGAGCGAAGCCCCGGTCGAGTTGCAGCAAAAGCCGCTGGGTGCTGCCCGCGCACAAATTCATGCCAATTATATTGTCTCGCAAACCGAGGACAGCCTTGTCATCGTGGACCAGCACGCAGCCCATGAACGGCTGGTCTATGAAGCGCTCAAAAACGCGCTGCATTCCCGCCCGATACCGGGACAGATGCTGCTGATCCCGGAAGTGGTTGATCTGCCCGAAGAGGACGCCGAGCGGCTGGCAAGCCATGCCGAAACGCTGGCCCGGTTCGGGCTGGGCGTCGAGCAGTTTGGTCCCGGCGCCATCGCTGTGCGCGAAACGCCAGCCATGCTGGGCGAAATGAATGTGCAGCAGCTGATCCGCGATCTCGCCGACGAGATTGCCGAGCATGAAACCTCCGATGGATTGAAAGCCATGCTCAACCATGTCGCGGCCACCATGGCTTGCCATGGATCGGTGCGTTCCGGACGCCGCCTCAAGCCGGAAGAAATGAACGCATTGCTGCGCGAAATGGAGGCAACGCCCGGTTCCGGCACGTGCAATCACGGACGCCCGACCTATATCGAGCTGAAGCTGAGCGATATCGAGCGGCTTTTCGGCAGGCGTTGATGTCTTTTCTTACAGCTGCTCATCCAGCACCGCTGGACGCCAAGGTCGGCACTTGCTAGAATCCAGCGCAAAGGTTTTACACATATGAACAGATTTGAATCGCCCCGCTCATCCTCCGAAGCTGTCCTGCGTTATCTCGACGGCGACTATGAAATCGTCAAGCACGGTTCCTATGTGCTTTGTGCCGTTACCGGCGCGCAAATTCCATTGGACGAGCTGAAATACTGGAGCGTTGCGCGGCAGGAAGCCTATGCAACCGGCCATATTTCCTTCGAGCGCGAGCTTGAGTTCAATCCGGAAATGCGCAGCCGCAAGAAGGCCTAGTTTGCTTATAACGACCGGCTTTTAAAGCGCTCGATCACCGTATCAAGGATATGATTGAGCGCGTCTGTGCGCTCAAATTTCAGATCGATATCGAGAACCGCCAGTTTCGACAGAAATTCAGCCGGTACACCGACCATCGTTGCCAGACGCACGTGGTCCTTCGCTGTGGTGATCAGGCCCAAACCGTTACGCCGGGCCGTATCGATCAGATCGCGAATTTCGTCAGGCTCGAAGCTGTGATGATCGGGGAACGAGCGTGTTTCCGCAATCGTACCGCCTGCCTGCGCAAGGCTGGCATAGAACTTGTCCGGATTGCCGATACCGGCAAAGGCCAGCCAGCGCTTCTCCGCCACCGTTGTCGTCGATGATGGAATGAGCTTTGCCTCATAGATCGGTCGTCCCGCTCGGGCCGCCTGACGGATCACGAAATCCGCCGCATCGCCCTTGCCGATCCGCAACAGGGCATCGGTCTTGCGCATCTGATCGGTCAGCGGCGCACGCAACGGGCCTGCCGGGATAACACGGCCATTGCCGATCCCGCGCCCCGCATCCACCACCAGCAGCGCAAAATCGGCATGAAGCCGGGCGCTCTGGAACCCGTCATCCATGATGATGAAATCGCAGCCGAGCGATTGCAGATGCTGCGCGGCCTTCACCCGGTCAGGAGAAAGTGCGACCGGCGCATGGCGTGCAAGCAATAGCGGTTCATCACCGACATAACGGGCGCTGTCATGCCCCGGGTCCACCACATGCAGGCCTTGATAGCTGCCGCCATAGCCGCGTGAGACGATGCCCGGTTTCAGCCCGCGTGCCTTTGCGCCTTTGGCAAAGGCAATTGCCGTCGGGGTCTTGCCTGCGCCGCCAACCGTGAAATTACCAATGCAGAGAACGGGCAGAGCAATTTTGGGCGGTTCAGAGCGGATCAGGCGTCGCCCGGCGATGGAGCCGTAAATCCAGGCGGCGGGGGCCAATGACCGGGCGCGCCAGTCGGGCTTTTCCCACCAGAATGGCGGCGCTTCGCTCGCCATATCAGATGCCGCCGTGGACGTAGGCAACCTCGTTGCGATTGCCGGGAAACTGCGCCTGCAACACAAGCGGCTGGATAAAAGGTTCCAGCGCGACAAGCGTGCGATCAAGCGCACCGCGCATATCCTTGACGGTGCTGACGCCCGCATTGATCATGCCGCGCAGATGCTGCGGATTGTTGAACAGGAAATTGATCGCCCCGGCGAGCATGTTCCGGTCCTTCACGATGCGCGCACCGCCATTCTTGATCAGGCGCTGGAAGGACTCGCGGAAATTCTGCACATTCTTGCCGGTCAGCACGGCTGTGCCCATCATGGCCGGTTCCAGCGGATTGTGTCCGCCTTCCTTGGTCAACGAATTGCCGATGAAAGCAATCTCGGTCAGCTGGAGATAAAGCCCCATTTCGCCAATCGTATCGCCCAGCAGAATATCGGTATCCGCCTCAATCGGCGCGCCAGTGCTGCGCTTGGTGACTTTCAAACCCTTTTCCGCCAGCATCGCCTCGATTGCAGGCGTGCGATCCGGATGACGCGGCACGATGATCGTCACGAGGTGCGGATAGCGTACCTTCAGCATCTGGTGCACTTCGGCAGCGATTGCCTCTTCACCATCATGGGTGGAGATCGCCGCCCAGCTACGCCGTCCGGCAATCTGCCGCTGTAATGTGGACAAGGCCTGCGGATCGGCAGGCGGAGGCGCGGTATCGACTTTCAGATTGCCCGAGACACTGACCGGACGCGCACCGAGCGCACGGAAACGATCGCCGTCGAGTTCCGACTGGGCCACGACATGGGCGAAATTTTCGAACAAGGCTTCGGCCAGCGCAGGCCGCTTCTGCCATCTGGCGAAAGAGCGATCCGACATGCGGCCATTGACCAGCACCTGCGGAATATGACGACCGCCGAGCGACAGCACCGTTGCGGGCCAGATTTCGGATTCGCAGCCAATGGCGAGGTCCGGCTTCCAGTGATTGAGGAAATGATTGACCGCCGGTTGCAGGTCGAGCGGCGCATATTGATGGATAACCTTGGAGCCCAGCTGATCGGCCACGAGCTTTGCGGACGTCACTGTGCCCGTCGTCATCACGATATGAATGCCGGTTGCGGCAATGCTTTCGATCAGCGGTGTAATGGCAACGCTTTCGCCAACGCTGGCGGCATGGGCCCAGATGACCGGTCCTTGCGGGCGGGCGACGGCTGACTTGCCATAACGCTCACCACGACGCTGCCGCTCTTCCTTGCCGCGAGATGCGCGATAGGCAATGTAAGGCCCCATGAAAGGATAGGCGGCGGAGCCGAACATGCGATAGGCTGACAATAGATTGCGCGCCCAGCGTTCGCTCATTTCGCTTTCTCCAATGCCGCATGGGCGCGCTCCGTGGCATCGTTCAGCAGGCGCGTCAGTTCCATGCGTTTTTCTTCCAGTTGCGTTTCATCGGCGTCGGCATCCACCCAGACATTGTCGGCGCGCACAACAACGGACCGTCCAAAAGGCAGTGGAATCGTCGTCTTGTCCCACGACTTCTCCAAAACATGGTTTCTTGAGAAGGCATAAGCAACCGGAATGATTGGTCGCCCGGACAATTTCGCCAACAAAATGATCCCCTCGCCCGCCTCGCGCGGCGTGCCATGGGGAATGTCGGCGATGATCGATGCCGACTGTCCTTTTTTCAGCGCGTTCTTCAAGGTGAGGAGCGCACGCGCACCGCCCTTTTCCGGCTTCGCACGCGAACTGCGTCCGCCGGAACCGCGCACCGTCATCAGCCCCAGCTTTTCCGCCACGCGGGCGTTCAGTTCCGCATCGGCGCTGCGCGAGAACATGGCAACAAGTTCGATCCCCTTGGGGCAGATGAACGGTCCCATGAGGTGCTGGCCGTGCCAGAAGGTCACGATGAAAGGATCGTCCTTGCCGACCAGCGCCTGCGGGTCGGCCGATCCTTCCAGACGTGTATTGGTATAATAGACGAGCTTGAAATAGCTCGTGATAAGCCAGACCAAAATCGTTTTAACGACAGCCGACTGCGTCAGCGGCCCGCGCACACGCTTCCAAAGACGCTTCGCAAAGCCGTCTTTTTTCTTGCGCCTGACGGGTTCTACCGCTGACTGGACCGGACGCTCTTCGCCTTCGGTTGTATGTTGGTCTGGACCGGGCAAACTGCTCAGTCCGCCTGCAGCGTCACACCTTCGGGATCGAGCAACCGATGCAGGTGCACGATGAAATAACGCATATGGGCGTTGTCGACGGTCTGCTGGGCCTTGGCCTTCCAGGCGGTCTTTGCGGATTCGTAGTTGGGATAGATGCCGACGATATCGAGGTTTTCGAGATCGCGGAACTGCACGGTCCCGAGCTTCGACAGCTCGCCGCCGAACACCAGATGAAGAAGCTGCTTTTTGTCGCCTTCGACACTCATGACAATAATCCCTGAACAATTTTGGTTCGCGGCATGATTAACCCAACGGTCACTCCGCGACAACACTCAACATTTCACGCAGCAAATTCCCGCTGGCCGCGACAAGAGCCCCATGGCTCCGCGTCGGACCGCCATAAATGAGCGGAAGAGCATCGTTTGTCAGAATAGCCCCGCCCGACTCACTCAAGATGAGATCGGCTGCAGCCAGATCCCAATCATGCGAATTTGGCCGAATGAAGGTGCCCGCGATCTCGCCCCGCGCCACCATCGCAATACGATAGGCGAGCGACGGCACATAGGCGTGCAGCTTGACCCTGTCACGCCATTTTTCCGGCAGCGCGGCGGTCATGTTGCGCGCCGAAGCGATGGTGACCTTCTCGCCTTCCGGCGGCAATTTGACGTGGATCGGCGCATCGTTTTGCACCGCGCCAAGTCCGTGCCCGGCCTCGATCAGTTCTTTGCGAACCGGGCATTCCAGAACCCCGGCAATCGGCCTGCCATCCTCGACAATCGCGATGCTCACGCACCACTGGTCCTGACCGGCAATATAAGCGCGGGTGCCATCGATGGGATCGACGACGAAAGCCCGCCGCCGCTTTGCCTTGGCGCGCTCGTCGCCGGTTTCTTCGGAAATCCAGCCATAATCAGGCCGCGCCGTCAGAAGCACGTCTTTCAGATAGCGATCAACTGCAAGATCGGCCTCGCTGACCGGCGAATGACCATCCTTCAACCAGACTTCAGGCGAGCGCCCGAAATAACGCATGGCAATGCGCCCGGCTTCACGGGCTGCATCGCGCAACAGCGCCAGTTCGTCACGCGTTTCGCTGTGTTTGTCAGTTTCCGGCAAGTGTCATGCCTTCGATTACGAGGGTCGGCGCGGTCATCCCGAAATTGCGGTCGATATCCGACGCCGGTGTCAGATTGAGGAACATGTCCTTCAGGTTCGACGCGATGGTGACTTCGCTGACCGGATAGGCAAGTTCGCCATTTTCGATCCAGAAGCCGGAAGCGCCGCGGCTATATTGCCCGGTGATCATATCCACGCCCTGGCCGAAAACTTCAGTCACATAGAAACCCGTGCCGACAGCGCGGATGAGATCTTCCGGCGATTGTGTGCCCGGCTCAATGGCAAAATTGGTCGAGGCAGGCGAAACACCGGAACCCGAACGCACACCGCGCCCGTTGCCAGTCAGGCCCAGTTCGCGTGCGCTGGAACCAGACAACAGCCAGTGCTTCAGCACGCCGTCCTCAACCATGGTCAATGGCTGGCCCTCAATGCCTTCACCGTCGAAAGGACGGGACGATGATCCGCGCATGCGCAGCGGATTGTCCGTCACCGTGATGCCCTGCTTCAATATCTGCTTGCCCAGACTGTCGCGCAGAAAGCTCGTCTTGCGCGCAACCGATGCACCATTGATGGCGCTGGCCAGATGCCCGGCAATGCCCCGCGCCAGTCGCGGATCATAAACCACCGTGACCGGTCCCGTCTTCGCCTGCCGTGCGCCGAGCCTGCGCACCGCGCGCTCCCCGGCGCGACGCCCGATGGCGTCTGGCGTATCGAGATCGGCAAAATGCAGCCGCGAGCTGAAATCATAGTCGCGCTCCATCTTGGTGCCTTCGCCAGCAATGGCCGAAACCGACCGTCCGAAACGGGTGGCGGCATAATGACCGGCAAAGCCGGTGGAGGTGACAAGCACCAGCCCGCCGAGGCTGCGCGATGCGCCCGCGCCGCCGGAATTTGTCACACCCTTGACCTCACGCGCAGCTGCTTCTGCCGCCAGCGCATCCTGCGTCAGACGTTCGGTATCGATTTCGGTCGTGTCGTAAAGATCAAGATCGCGCGGCGACTTCACCAGCAGCGCCGGATCGGCAAGCTGCTCATAGGGGTCTTCCGGCGCAACACGCGCCATGGCGACGGCGCGCTCCGCCAGACGGTCGGGATCGGCGCCCGCATTGGCCGAAACACTGGCGATCCGCCGTCCGACAAAAACGCGCAGCGCAAAATCGTCGCTCTCCGACGATTCGGTTCCCTCAACCTTGCCAAGTCTCACCGAGACGCTGACAGAGCGGGCACGCATCACGACAGCGTCAGCATGATCGGCGCCCGCACGTTCGGCAGCTTTCACCAACTGGGCCGCACGCTCGACCAGCTTTTCCGACGAATTATCTGAAATCATTGCACAATCCCGCTTTGGCAAGCTCGCCTCCGCCTGACCGGACATTGCAATGTGCAACGGGTCGTGACCGGGACTTGCTAAAAAAATATCGTCAATTTGGTCGACATCGGGCTGATTGCAGCCATATCTTGTTTCTATATTGCCGAAATCGAGGGGCATCAAGGCAGGCCCGTCCACATTTCTCCAAATCCTCAAGTCGCGAGACCCGTCCGTCTCCGAACCACAAGAGCGCGCAGCATGATTCCGACCGGTGGAAATCTCTACCTACAGGCCCTAATGATCCTTGGCGGCGCCATCATCGCCGCGCCACTGTTCAAGCGTCTGGGGCTTGGCACAGTGCTGGGCTATCTGGCTGCCGGCATCACGATCGGACCCGTCGCGCGCCTTATCGCCGACGGTGAGGAATTCCTGCACTTTTCCGAACTTGGCGTGGTGTTCCTGCTCTTCATCATCGGCCTCGAACTGAAGCCGTCGCGGCTCTGGGCGCTGCGTCATGCGATCTTCGGGCTGGGCGCGGCACAGGTTCTCTTGTGCGGCGCGGTTCTGACGGGGCTCGGAATCTATCTTGCGGGGCTAAACCCGGAAGCTGCCATTATCATCGGCTTTGGCCTCGCCCTGTCTTCGACAGCCTTCGCCATGCAGGTGCTGGAAGATCGCGCCGAGACCAACCAGAAGCACGGGCAGCGCGCTTTCGCGATCCTGCTGTTTCAGGATCTCGCCATCGTTCCAATTCTGGCGATCATTCCCGCCCTGTCGCCCAATGAACCGTCGCAGGCAAGCGCAGGTTTTCACCTAGCAACCGCCGTTGCCGCCATTGCCGCGCTCGTCGTTGCCGGGCGCTATCTGATCAATCCGATGTTCCGGATCATCGCCAATACCGGCGCGCGCGAAGTGATGATCGCTGCTGCCCTGTTTGTCGTGCTGGGTTCTGCGGGACTGTTGCAGGCAGCTGGTCTGTCCATGGCCATGGGCGCGTTCATCGCTGGCGTGCTCCTGGCGGAGTCCTCCTATCGCCACGAGCTGGAAGCCGATATCGAACCGTTCCGCGGTATTTTCCTCGGTCTGTTCTTTGTCGCCGTGGGCCTGTCGCTCAATCTCAGCGTGATTCTCGAATATTGGAAGACGATCCTTCTGGCCGTGCCGGTTTTCATGGCGGCGAAGATCGCCGTCATCTATGTGCTCTGCCGCATCTTCCGGTCCAGCCACAATGATGCCGTGCGCATCGCCTTCCTGCTGCCGCAGGGCGGCGAATTCGCCTTCGTATTGTTCTCGGCAGCTTCCGCCGCCGCAATCATCTCAAGCGCTCTTGGCTCCGAACTGGTGGCAGCTGTCACCGTGTCCATGGCGCTGACCCCGCTTTCCGTGGCCATCGGCTCGAAGCTTCTCATCAAGGACAAGCCCGTCGATGAAATCGAAGAGGATTTCGAAGGCGCAGGGTCCGACGTGTTGATGATCGGCTTTTCCCGTTACGGCCAGATTGCATCGCAGATCCTGTTGGCTGGCGGCATCGACGTGACGGTGATCGACAAGTCGCCCAACCGTGTGCGCGCCGCTGGCAAGTTCGGTTTCCGCATCTATTTCGGCGACGGCACCCGCAAGGACGTGCTGGAAGCTTCCGGCATACGCAAGGCCAAGATCGTTGCGGTCTGCACCCATAACAAGGAAACGACGAACCATATCGTCAATCTGATCCAGTCGGACTATCCGGATGTGCGTCTGTTCGTGCGCTCCTATGACCGCGAGCATACTTTACAGCTGCGGGCGCAGGGCGTGGAGTACGAACTGCGCGAAACCTTCGAATCTGGTCTGCTCTTCGGGCAGCGCGCGCTGGAAGGTCTGGGCATGGCGGAGAACAATGCCTATGCCATCCGCGAAGATGTGCGCCAGCGCGACGAGGATCGCCTGCATGTGCAGGCCTCTGAAGGCATCATGGCCGGACGGCATTTGTTGTTCAACAAGCCGGTTACGCCTGAACCTCTGGTCAAGCCAACGCGCGAAGGTCAGCGTATCGACAAGACGGTCGATGCGCCGTCACCTGCCGCCAATGATGATACGATGGAAGATGCAATCCCCGCCGAATAAGGTGGCAGTCTAAGACAGAGTCGGAAGATTATCGCCCTCGATAATGCGATCGAGGGCCTGTTTCAGCTCTTCGCGAACACCGACGCTCTGGGCAAGTATCTGATCGAATTTCAGGAAATCGAGCAGCCCGATCCGGCCGACATCCGGTCGCAGGAAAATATGCGGTGGCCGAATGCGGAACTTGTTCTCGATGATCGAGCACATGGTCAGCTGGTTACCGCCGATAACCGCTTCGAATGTCGTCGGCATATAATCGTCGTCACCGGGCGGCGCGCCTACGACATCAATGCCGATGACGATATCCGCCTTGTCGAAAAGCAGATCGAACGGCACCGGGTTGAACAGGCCGCCATCGACCAGAATGCGGCCATTGCGGCGCACAGGTGCGAAGACCGGGGGGATGGCACAGGAAGCGGCGATTGCAGAACGCAAATCGCCATCGACGATCTGAACTTCCTTCGCGGCGTGAAAATCCGCCGCGGTGATGCTCATCGGAATCTTGAGGTCTTCGACCTTTTCCGGCAGCGATGCGGGCAGGAACACATCGATGATTTTCTCGATGTTGAACTGGCTGACGCGAAAGCCGCCCTTCAGCAATTCGACCCAGCGGGATGGACGCGTCTGCCACATGCGGCGCGCCACTTCCGAACGACGATTGAAAATCGCCGCCATATAGTCGTGTATTTCCTTGCCGCTCATGCCGTTGGCCATGCCAGCGCCGACAATCGATCCGATGGACGAGCCGGCAATGGCGACAGGCTTGATGCCCAACTCATCGAGAGTTTCGATGATATGCAGATGCGCAATGCCCCGCGCTCCGCCACCGCCGAAAGCGACGGCAATGCGGGGCGTGGATGGCATGGCGTTATCCAAGCGAGTTCCTCAACTCTTAGCGGGTCCATAAATCAATATCGCCGGTTCGGCTTCGAGCAGCTTCTTGGCAATGGCCTTGACCTGATCGAGCGTCACGGCATCGATAAGCACCGAACGCTTGTCGATATAATCACGCGGTAGTCCCGCATCCTGCAAGCTGACCAGCGTTTCAGCAATGGCTCCCGAAGAATCGAGATTGTTCACCGCATAAGATCCCTTGAGGAAGCTCTTTGCGGCAGCAAGCTCTGCTTCCGTCGGACCGTCACTCGCCATGGCAGCCACCTGCTCGCGAATGATCTTGAGCGAGTCCTGCGCCTTTTCCGGGCGCGTCGCCGTTGAGATCGCCAAAGCGGACACGTGGTCGTGCAACACCAGCTGCGAAGAAACCGAATAGGCGAGACCGCGCTTTTCACGCACTTCGGCATAAAGCCGCGAGGTGAAGCCGCCGCCCAGAATGTGGTTCATCAGATAAGCGGCAAAGAAGTCCGGATCCTTGCGCGGGATTGCCGGATAGACAAACCGGATCGACGTCTGTGGCATATCGAAGGAAAGGCTGGTGGTGGTGCCGAGAGCCAGTTTGACATCAGGCACCGGAACCAGTTCCGCCGCTGCGGGCAGATCGCCGAACACCTTGTCGAGCATCACGCCAAGATCCTTGGCGTTGATGGAACCGACCACGCCGACGATCAGCCGGTCGCGGGCAAAATTCTTGCGATGGAACGCCACGAGATCGTCACGGGTTATCGCCTGAAGCGATTTGACCGTGCCTTCATCTGGCCGCGCATAGGGATGGTTGCCATAAAGCACTTCGGCAAAACGGCGCGATGCGATGGTGCCGGGATTGCGCTGCGCCGCCTCAATGCTTGCCACGACCTGACTGCGAATGCGATCAACGGCAGGCTGGTCGAAGCGCGGCTTGTTCACCGCTAGCGCCACCAGATCGGTCACAGCATCGCGGTTTTCGGCCAGCATGCGAACACCGCCAGCAACAGCATCCTGCGTGGCGGTGAAGCTCATTTCCGCGCCCAGATTATCGATCCGTTCCTGAAACGCATCGGAATCGAGATCACCGGCGCCTTCGTCGAACAGACCGGTCATCAGATTGGCGAGGCCTTCCTTGCCAGCCGGATCCTGCGACGTGCCACCCTTGAAAGAGAAGCGCATGGAAACCAGCGGCACCGAATTGTCCTCCACCAGCCAGGCGCGGATGCCCTTTGGCGAAACGACTTCCTGTATCTCGATGGCGCGCGCCGGCAGCGCGCAAATTACGAGAAGCGCCATGGATGCGACCAGAGCGCTTGCGAGCGAACGCGGACCGCGAGAGGCAAAAACGCGTTTGAAGTTCAGCATGATCATGGTCTTCACTGGATCGCTCCCTCTGCACCATTGCCGCTGGCACCGTTTGCGGGCGCGTTGGGGTTCTCACGGGCATTTTCCGGCTCGGCATTCGGTGGCAGAAGATAACTGGTCACCGACTGGTCCTTGACGAGATATCGCTCCGCCACGTCACGAATCTGATCGACCGTCACGGACTTGATGAGATCCGGCCATTTCTGGATATCTTCAACCGACTGGCCGACCGAAAGCGTCGAACCATAAATCCGCGCCATGCCAGCCTGGCTGTCACGGGCAAAAATCACCGCCTTCAGGAAGCGATTGCGCGCCTGATCCAGCTCGGTCTGGGTCACGCCGTCCTTGACGATCCGCGCCAGTTCGGCTTCCACCGCCTTCTCGACATCGCCAAGCGTTGCGCCGTCGCGCGGCGCACCATAGACGGAGAACGTGCCGTCATCGAGCGCGTCACCGCTATAGGTCGCCCCCGTATTGGCGGCGATGTTGTTCTTGACGATCAGCGTCTGATAGAGGCGCGAACGGGACGAACCGCCGAGAATTTCACCCAACAGATCAAGTGCCGGCGCATCACCCGGCTTCACATCGGGGAACCGCTTTTCATTGGCATAGGACGGAACCAGCCAGGACATGCGGAACGACGGCGTGCTGATGCGCGCATCATGCAGCGTCACCACGCGGGCCGCGTGTTTTTCGGGTTCCTGCGGGCGGTCGCGCGGCAGAACTTCAGCGCGCTTCGGCACATTGGCCCAGGTCTTGAGCGTCAGTTCACGCACGCGTTCCGGCGTCACGTCACCGGCGATGACCAGCGTGGCGTTGTTCGGGGTGTAATATTGCTGATAAAAGTCGATGGCGTTCTTGAGGCTCAGCTTTTCCATTTCCTGACGCCAACCGATAACCGGCTTGCGATAGGGGTGGTTGTAGAAGAGCACTGCATCGGTGTTTTCGCTCAACATCGAACCCGGGTTGGAATCGACGCGCATGCGCCGTTCTTCCAGAATGACCTCACGCTCGGTCGTCACGGCCTCTTCGTTCAGAACCAGATTTTCCATCCGGTCCGACTCGAAACCCATGATCATTTCCAGCGCTTCTGGCGAAACCCGCTGGTAATAGGCGGTGTAGTCATAAGAGGTGAAAGCGTTTTCCTCGCCGCCGATCGATGCGACCTTGGACGAAAACTCACCTGCCGGATGGTTCTTCGTGCCCTTGAACATCAGATGTTCAAGGAAATGCGCGATGCCGGAAACGCCAGCCACTTCGTCAGCCGAGCCGACGTGATACCAGATCATCTGCGTCACAACCGGCGCGCGATGATCGGGAATGACCACGACTTTCAGGCCATTGGGCAAGGTGAAATTGCTGACACCATCGGACTGGGTGATTTCAGGCAAAGCGGCCTGATCGCCTTGCGCTTGCGGCGCAGGGGCCAGCTTAGCGGCATCAGTTTGGGTGGCTGGTTGATTTTGAGCTTCAACGGAGCCGGTTGCGAGCGGCAAAGCCAGCGCGAAACCAAGAGCGGTCGATAACAATAGGCGTCGGAGGGAGGTGTTATTCACCAAGCGACATCTCCAATCGGTTTCATTTCCGCCCGGCCTTTCCGGGCGGCATGCTTCAAATCAATATCGGCGATGCTATCGCCGAACAGAAAGAACGCGGCGGCAAACACCGCTGCAAATCATCTCAATCGGCTTTGAGTTGGATGAGCCGAATGATTGTGCCGCCATAGTTGCGCTCGTCAAGCACAACAAATTGTTCGTCAAGCTCAAGCGAAGCTTCAGCTGCCTCTTCAAGCACCAAAAGTGCGTCAGGATTAAGCCAGCCGCCCTGAAGCGCCGACAAAAATGCTTTTTCTCCCATGCGCCGTCCATAAGGCGGATCGGCGAAGATCAAATCGAATGGCTCCATCGTGCCGACAATGCCAAGCTGGCAGGCGTCACGACGGAGAATCTTCGTATGACCTTGCAGGCCAAGCACCTCGACATTCTGGCGCAACAGCCCACGGCCCTCCGCAGATTCCTCCACGAAGGTCGCATAACGCGCACCGCGCGAAAGGGCTTCAAGACCGAGCGCGCCGGTGCCTGCGAAAAGGTCAAGCACACGCGCACCTTCCACCTTGTCGGGGAAGCTGTGCGCGAGAACATTGAACAAGCTCTCGCGCGTGCGGTCCGTGGTGGGGCGAATGGCGTTGGTGGACGGTGTTACAAGCGGGCGACCGCGAAACTTACCGCCGACGATCCGCACCGCCGCCTCCCGATCTGCCACCGCCGCCTGGCTTACCGCCAGTGGGCTTTCCGCCGGTCGGCTTGCCACCCGGACGTCCGCCTGGCTTACCGCCCGATTTACCTGCTGGCTTACCACCATCAGGTCCACGCCGTGGACCATCGCTGAAACCGCGTGGACCGGCACCGCTGCGTGCGCCCGAACGCGTATCGCGATCGGAACCGCCGAAGCGACCCTCGCCGCGTGCACCGCCCGGCTTGTCGGACTTATATGGCTTGTCGGATTTGAACGTCTTGCGACCCTCAAAACCACCCTGCGAGCGCTCACCGGAAGCGGCATCGCGCAGTTCGGCACGCTCGCGCTTGCCGGGACGACGTTCCTTGTGACCGTCCTCACGCTTTTCGCGCGTTTCCGGCCGTCCGCCTTCAGAACGGGAACCTTCAAAACGCGGGCCCTCAGAACGAGCGCCGTAAGAGCGGCCTTCTGCGCCCGGCTTTCCGCCAGCACGCGGACCGCTTGAACGCGGGCCTTCCGAACGCTTGTTGTAACGGCGTTCGCCGCCCTCGTCGCGACTCTGCTCTGCATCGTCCGAACGACGCGGACGCACCTGCATATCACCGCTGAACTTCGCGCCGCGATGCGGCACCTGATGTTCGACGCGGGCAGGCTTGGCAGCAGCCTTTTCACCCTTTGGACGCGCACCGGGCGCCATCCAGACATTGGCGTTGCCCCGACGGCGTGGTTCAACCTTCTCCGTCTTGTCCTCGCGTCCGCGACGACGTTCCGGACGGCTGGAAATCCATTCGCGCTCACGTGGTGCGCGGCGGGTTTCGCCTTCCTGCTCCGGTTGGGCTTCTTCCATCTCACGACGAGTGCGACCCTGCACGGCGGCATTGGAGAACTCGTTGAAGATCGGCGCGTCGAAATCGGCACCGGAATCCTCAACCAGCTTGTCGCCAAGCTGGTCGCGCAGCGTGCGACCCTTGATTTCGCGCACAGCACCTTCTTCAAGATCACCCAGCTGGAACGGGCCGAAAGACACACGGATCAGGCGACCGACGGTGAGACCGAGTGCGCCGAGAATGTTCTTCACTTCACGGTTCTTGCCTTCGCGCAGACCGATATTGATCCAGACATTCGCGCCCTGAACGCGTTCAAGCTCGGCTTCGATGCTGCCATAGAACACGCCATCAACAGCGATGCCGTTCTTCAGTTCATCGAGCTGCGGCTGCGTAACCTTGCCATGGGCGCGCACGCGATAACGGCGCAGCCAGCCGGTGGACGGCAGTTCCAGAACCCGCGACAGCCCGCCATCATTGGTGAGCAGCAGAAGTCCTTCGGTATTGATGTCGAGACGACCAACCGACAGCACACGCGGCATTTCAGCTGGCAGTGCATCGAACACGGTTGGGCGTCCTTCCGGATCGCGATTGGTGGTCACGAGACCAGCAGGCTTGTGGTAAAGCCACAGGCGGGTACGCTCGGCCTGCTTCAGCGGCTTGCCGTCGACGGTAATGACGTCAGTGCGCTTCACATTGACCGCAGGGCTATCCAGCACCTTGCCGTTTACCGCAATACGCCCGGCGGCGATCATCGTTTCCGCTTCGCGGCGCGAAGCGATGCCGACACGCGCCAGACGCTTGGCGATACGCTCGCTCGTATCTTCTTCGACTTCCACATCGCGCGGGGCACCCCGGCGCGGACCAGCGCGGCGTGCATCGTCCCGGTCGCCATCATCGCGGCGCGGACGGCTGTCGCGACCCGGGCGGTCCGAACGGTCAGACCGCTCGGGACGATCAGAACGATCAAATCGTCCCGAACCACCTTTGGGGCCACCTGAGCGCCCGCCGCCGACGCCACCGGGGCGTCCGTTACGGCCATGAGGCGGCTTGCCGCCCTTGTTATCGTCGTCTTTAGTCATCTGGTATTGGCCTCTCAGCAGCGTTTCCGTGTCACCTTGCACCGTCGAAAGCAGGCAAAGGAATGTCTGGAACGAAAACGCCGTATAAATCTGTTCGCAAATCGGTTTCGATTTCGAGAATTATGCAGTAACAAATCGCTCCAGTGCTTGCGAGCGAAATTTCCCGATCCATGCAATGAAATGGAGTGCACATGAAAAAGGCGGACTCCGCAACCGTTACCGACATAGCAACGCCGATGAATGCCGCGCTGGATGAAGCGCGTGCCGCAGGTGCGCGCGGCGAAGTGCCGATTGGCGCCGTCGTCGTGCATGAAGGGCAGATCATCGCCCGCGCCGGAAACCGCACGCGGGAGCTCAACGACGTGACCGCCCATGCCGAGGTGCTGGTCATCCGCCAGGCCGGTGAAGCATTGAGTTCAGAACGGCTGATCGACTGCGATCTCTATGTGACGCTGGAACCCTGCGCCATGTGTGCTGCCGCGATCTCTTTTGCGCGCATCCGCCGCCTTTATTACGGCGCCTCCGACCCCAAGGGTGGCGGCGTCGAGCACGGCCCTCGCTTCTACACTCAGCCGACATGTCATCATGTGCCAGAGATCTATCCGGGCTTCTCGGAAGGCGAAGCGCAGAAAATCCTCAAGGATTTTTTCCGCGAGAAACGCTAGCCCCTCGGTTTATGCCCCGTCATATGACGCAAGGTGTCGTCACGCAGTGCGAAATGGTGGAAGAGCGCCATGAATACGTGGCAAACGACGACCGCCAGCAAAGTCCAGCCGAGCGGCCCGTGAAGCGTGCTGCCAATGCTGTTCAGCGTTTCGTTCTGCACGCCAGCCGGATCGAAGATCGGCATGCCGAGGAAAGAAAAGCTCCGCCCCCTACCATAGGCGCGGATCAGCGCCAGCGCCGGAACGGCAAACATCAGCGCATAAATGGCCAGATGACCGAGCAAAGCCGCCTTGCCCATCAGGCCGTCCTTATGCGGGCGACGACCGATATTGGAAAGGCCCCAGACGCCGCGCAGCAGAACCAGAACCAGCAATGCAAAGCCGAGTTGCTGGTGCGCAGACCAGAAAAACGTGAAAACCGCGCTATCCCGCGCCAAGACACGCAGAATAGCCGACATGAACTGCCATAAAAACAGCAACGCCATCAGCCAGTGAAAGCTGCGGGAAACCACACCATAACCGTTGCGGCTGTCCCAGATCGTGTTTGCGCTGCTCATTGAACTATACCTTTGAACCCAATGCCCTATCATGCTGCATACAGACAAGAAGTCTTTGATCGAAATCAAATAGAAGTCATAATGCTCAAGATGACAAAAATGTAATGTATTCTCTAAGGGTACTGCCTACCCGCTCAGAAAACCTTCATTACTATACTCAAAATAAAACAGCCATAGCGCTTATACCGCCATGGCTGCTTAAACTAATATAGAGAACTTCCGGAACTTAGTTCCAGGGCAGATAATCGCGCCAGCCCTTGGACTTGCCAGCGGCCTTCTTGCGCTCGCGTTCCTTCTGCGCCTCGTCCTGCCCCAGTTCGCCGGTGGCGGCGGTGGATGCCGGTTCACGATAGGCCAGCGGCGGCTCGCTCAGATATTTGCGGTTCGTGGCCGAACCCTGCGCCTGCTGTGCACGCTCTGCCTTGATGGCCGCCATTTTCTGCGGATCAACGGTTGGCAAACGGGAATCATATTCTTCGCGACGGCTGTTGCCACCCGGCAGTGCAGTCTTCAGGTTGCTTGCAACCGGACCATCAGCCTCAACCGGCGAGACGAAGTTCGGATTGTCGCGGTTGGCGGTGATTTCATCGCGCAGACGCTTGCGGCGCTGTTCCGGCGATTCCGGCCAGTTCGCACCGCCAGCACTTGCAACGCTTTCCTGCGGCGCAGGCAGCTGGCCCTTATCGCCCGGAGAAGGACGCACAAGATCAGGACGCGGCTTGTAGTCGATGCGCTCTTTCTTGTTCTTGCCCTGACCGAAGCTCGCCATATTGGAAACGTCGTCGAAGAGCTGCGCGCCCGACGACTTGTCCGTTCCATAGGTCGGCGAAGACATGCAGCCTGACAGCGAAAGACCCGCTACAGCCGTCATAAGTATCAGAACTCGTCCGTCAATCTTCATTAGCGCCACTTCTTTTACGCCTGTCGATTCTTTGTTCGCGAGGCTTGCTCCAGCGTGCCTTGCCTCAAAAAACCGGCAACTCCAAGGCAGATCGTGAATTTATTCGAGGACTGCCTTGTACATGAGAGGAACCCATGCGGCAATCCGGCATTAACCGCTATTTCACCATGTTCACGCGCGAGACCGCAACCCCTGTCGCACAAACAAACAATCCGCCCCGGATGAAACCGGAGCGGATTGCGATCTCTGTTATCAGGCTTCGAGCTTGCCGAGCGCCTTCAATTCGCGCAGTGCTTCGGCATCGCGCGCCGACACTTCCGGGAATTCCGGATCGGAACCCACATCCGTGGTATAACGCCACGAACGCGCGCATTTCTCGCCTTCGGCGCGAGCAGGCACGACGGCCACACCCTTCACATCACCAAGCTTGAAAGCGCCTTCCGGTGCCGCTGCATCGCTGAACGCAATGCCGCTGGTGATGCAGATTTCCGCAAAATCGAGACCGTCGAGCGAATCGCTCAGGCTCTTGTCGGAAATGTGGACCACCGGCGCTGCTTCCAGCGATGAACCGATGCGCTTGTCTGCACGTTCCAGCTCCAGCGCGCCGGTCACGACACGGCGAACCGCGCGCACCTTGCGCCACTTTTCGGCCAGCACGTCATCACGCCATGCGGCAGGCGTCGGGCGGAACTGCTCGGCATGGACCGAAACCGACTGCGGATAGCGATCAAGCCATGCTTCTTCCATGGTGAAAGGCAGCATGGGCGCCAGCCAGGTCGTCAGGCGGTCGAAGATTTCACGCACGGTCTGCAACGCAGCCTTGCGGCGAACGCTCGACGGCGCGTCGCAGTAAAGCGCATCCTTGCGGATATCGAAATAGAAGGCCGAAAGCTCGACATTCATGAAATCGATCAGAGCGCGGGCGATGCGCTTGAAATCGAATGTGTCATAGCCGGTGCGCACAACCTCATCCAGCTCCGTCAGACGGTGCAGCATCAGGCGCTCAAGTTCCGGCAGATCGGCATGAGCAACGTTTTCGCCTTCGTCATGCGCCAGCGTGCCCAGCATCCAGCGGATGGTGTTGCGCAGCTTGCGATAAGCGTCGATATTGGTCTGGATGATGCTCTTGCCGAGGCGCTGATCTTCCCAATAATCGGTCGTCATGACCCACAGACGCAGGATATCCGCGCCGGATTCCTTGATGACATCCTGCGGCGTTACCGTATTGCCAAGCGACTTCGACATTTTCTTGCCGTGCTCGTCCATGGTGAAACCATGGGTCACGACGGCATTATATGGCGCACGACCGCGCGTGCCGCAGCTTTCCAGAAGCGACGAATGGAACCAGCCGCGATGCTGGTCCGAGCCTTCGAGATAGACGTCTGCCGGCCATTTCATGTCCGGGCGGTCTTCCAGCGTGAAGGTGTGGGTCGATCCGGAATCGAACCACACGTCCAGAATGTCGCGCACCTGAACCCAAGGCTCATTGGCGCGGTTGCCGAGGAAACGCTCGCGCGCGCCTTCGGCAAACCATGCATCAGCGCCTTCGGCCTCGAAAGCATCGAGTACACGCTTGTTGACCGCATCGTCCTGAAGGATGTTGCCTTCCTCATCCACGAAAACGCAGATCGGCACGCCCCAGGCGCGCTGACGCGAAAGCACCCAGTCCGGGCGACCTTCGATCATCGAACGCAGGCGCGTCTGACCGGCAGCCGGGACGAAGCGTGTGTCGTCGATGGCCTTCAGCGCGCGCGAGCGCAGCGTGGTGCCGTCACCGAGGTTCTTGTCCATATAGACGAACCATTGCGGCGTGTTGCGGAAGATGACCTGCTTCTTCGAACGCCAGGAATGCGGATAGGAGTGCTTCAGGCGGCCGCGAGCGAAGAGCTTGTCATTGGCGATGAGCTGATCCATCACCGACTTGTTGGCGTCGCCCTTCTTGCCGTTATCGTCGATCACGCGTGCGGCGCCGCCTTCGCGGTCCGGACCGAAGCCCGGCGCGTCCTTGGTATAATAGCCGTCGTCACCGACCGGGAACGGGATGCTCGGATCAATACCGCGTGCTTCCAGTTCACGCACATTGTTCATCCAGGCTTCAAAGTCTTCACGACCATGGCTTGGCGCGGTATGGACGAAGCCCGTACCCGCATCGTCGGTCACATGATCACCGTCGAGCATCGGAACCGCGAACTCATAGCCGCCCGCAAAGCCCTTCAACGGATGGTCGAGCACGATCCTGCCAAGCTCATCAGCCGAAATACCGCGCAGGCGCTTGAACTGGAGTTTTGCCTTGGCGAAGCTTTCTTCAGCCAGCTTGTCGGCGAAGATGAGCTTTTCGCCCGGACGAGGGCCAAAATCGTTCTCGGCTTCCGTGACTTCGTAAAGCCCGTATTCGATACGCGACGAATAGGACACGGCGCGGTTGCCGGGGATGGTCCAGGGGGTGGTCGTCCAGATCACCACATGTGCTTGGCCAATATCGTTTTCATATTCAAGAACTGCCTCAAGATACTCGGGATCATCCACTTGCGTGAATGCATCAATACCATGATCTCTTGGGGCGACCGGGAACTTGACCCAGATCATATCCGACTCGACGTCGTGATATTCGACTTCCGCCTCGGCAAGCGCCGTGCGCTCGACAACCGACCACATCACCGGCTTGGAGCCGCGATAAAGCTGACCGGAAGCCGCGAACTTGAGAAGCTCGCCAGCGATACGCGATTCAGCGTGGAAGTTCATCGTCGTATAGGGGTTTTCGAAATCGCCGAGGATCGCAAGGCGCTTGAACTCATCCGTCTGGACCCTGATCCAGTTGGCGGCAAATTCACGGCATTCCTTGCGGAATTCGTTGATCGGCACTTCGTCCTTGTTCTTGCCTTCGGCGCGATATTTTTCCTCGATCTTCCATTCGATCGGCAGGCCGTGGCAATCCCAGCCCGGAACGTAGTTCGAGTTATAGCCGCGCATCTGGAACGAGCGGGTGATGACGTCCTTGAGGATCTTGTTCAGCGCATGGCCGATATGGATATTGCCGTTGGCGTAGGGCGGGCCATCGTGCAGCACATAAAGCGGGCGGTCTTTCGCCTGCTCGCGCAGCTTCTTGTAAAGGTTCATCCCCTCCCAGCGCTCGACAAACAGCGGTTCGCGCTGCGGCAAGCCCGCACGCATCGGAAATTCTGTCTGCGGCAGATTGAGGGTTTTAGAGTAATCGATCTTGGTCGTCTCAGTCATGATCGGTATTCGCCTGTGAAGCCTCGGCCAGAAATGGCGGGCATGTGGATCAACGATAACAGGGGGACTGTAAGAGCACAGCCGGTCGTTCCCGGACCTCCGCGCCAGATATTGCCTGGCAAAACAGCCATTCAGGCAAAGCGGGAGGCCGGGCCAATAATTCGTATGGCCGTCATGATAAGCCGAAAATCCGTCATCATGGGCACGCTTTTAGCAATGAGCTTTGCAGGAATAAAGAGGCCAGGGGAACAAAGACGCAATAAAACTGCATCCCTGCCCCTGAAAATCTTCACAGTAGCGTCCGCTTCATGCGGTCTGACACGTGGTCAAGCCGCAGAACCACATTAATCAAGTGAGAAGTCGAAACGATAGGTTGCAGACACGCCAACCATGAACTGGTCGCGTGAGCCGCGCTCCTTGACGATGCTCGAATCCTTGGCCGGGCCTTGCAGGCGGGTATATTCGCCGAACAGGCTGGTATCGATCTTGTCGGTCGCCTTCCAGTTGATAGCGCCGCCGAAACCGGCCGATTTGAAACCGCCACCCGGATTGTACTCCGACAGGCCGGACGCTGCCGATTCCTGCGCATCGACGCCGTAATAGGTCTTGAAGTAATCCTTCGACGCGAAAGTCGCACGCGGACCCGCCGAAACACGGATAACCGGCGTCACATCATAAAATGCGTCGGCGGAAATATCGGCAACAACGCCCTTATGCGCGCGGATACCCTGACGTACTTCGCCGCGTACACGCAGCCAGTCGGTTGGATAGACCTCGGCAAAGCCACCCACTTCACCGCCGAACTTGGTGTCTTTCAGGCCGTGAATATCATCGTCGCGTTCGAACAGCAGCTTGCCTGCCAGACCGGCGCGGAAGCGGTTGTTGTCGATCAGCGCGAAGGAAACATTGTCGTTGCGCGAGGAAAACCGCGTCGCTTCGCCCTGACGGCCAAGCGAGATCAGCGGCTGCGCAGAAAAGCGATATTTGTTCGAGCCTTCGAACTTGGGCGCGACCAGCCCGGCAGCGCCGACCTTGAGATACCAGTCGCCAGACCAGAAATGCTTGCGGGCCGGCTGAACCGTTTCCGCCGCATAGATATCTGTCTGCTGCACATCGGCGGCATAAGCAATGGAACCGGTGACGGGAATGAGAGTGCCTGCAACGAGGGCCAGTGAGAGAATACGCAAAACAAGATCTCCGACAAACAGCACCTCGAAACTTCGCAAGGTGTTTAACACTCTCTGTCGGAAATACGTAAAATTTGACTTAAATCTTAGGTAGAAAAATAATCCGCTACACTTCACTCAAAGGAAAGAAGACGGTCAAGCTCCGACAATGGGCGAGCACCGGCCAGCAAGGCGCGGGCTTCTTCCTCGTCGCGCTTCATCTGCTCGATCAGCGGGTCCAGCCCGTCGAATTTCACTTCGCCGCGCAGAAAGCCGAAGAACGAAACACAGGCAACTTCGCCGTAAAGATCGCCGGAAAAATCGAACAGGAAGGTTTCGAGAAGCGGCGAGCCATCGCTATCCACCGTCGGGCGGCGGCCAAAACTGGCAACACCGTCATGCAGGCTGCCATCCTGCCTGCGGAAACGAACGGCATAAATGCCGTGTTTCAGGCTGGTCTGGGCGCTGACCTTCATATTGGCGGTGGGGAAGCCGAGCGTGCGCCCTAGCTTCTTGCCGTGAATGACCTCGCCGCAGACGGCATAGCGATAGCCAAGCAGTCCTGCCGCTCCGGCAACATCGCCATCGCACAACAGATTGCGAACGCGTGTGGACGAAACGAGATTATTGCCTTCATCGGTGAAAGCATCCACCAGCGTCACGTGGAAACCAGCGCCCTCGCCTGCCTGCAGGAGAAATTCCGGCGTGCCGCGTCGACCCTTGCCGAAGTGAAAGTCGTAGCCGGTCACGACGCGGCTGGCATGAAGCTTTTCGACCAGAATATGCTGCACGAAGTCTTCCGCCGACCGGCTGGAGAATTCGGCAGTAAAAGGCTGCTCGACAACCGCGTGAAAGCCCATGTGCCGCAGGATCGATGCCTTTTCACGCGCGTCGGTAAGCCGGTCGATCGGCTCGTCCGGCTTGAAGAAACTGCGCGGATGCGGCTCGAATGTCAGCACGACTGCAGGCAGGTTTTCCTTGGCCGCGATTTCCAGCGCCCGCTCAAGCACGGCCTGATGTCCGCGATGAACACCATCAAAATTGCCGATGGCCACCACGCAATTGCGCAGACGCTCCGGCAAGGCGTCGGTTCCCGAAAGGCGTTGGAAATCAGAATTCGTCATGGTGTGCCTGAGTCTTGACTTGCTTCAGTCCGGGCTTGTTCGATCATTCCCGCATTGTACGAAATTATCAGACGAGTGCGTAAAGCTCCGCCACCGGACGATGCCCGTGCTTCTCCAGAAACGCTTCCATCTTTGCAAGATCGACGGTTCCGTTATCCGCATAATCGGCAGCATGCACGCCGCCAGAAATGTAGAGCACATCGAGACCGAAACCGGCAGCGCCCTTCACATCGGTCAGCACGCCATCACCAATGCCGAGAATGCGGCTCTTGTCGACAGGGCCGCCGCGAACTTCCTCGGCGGCATGCAGCGCGGCCTCATAAATCGGGCGATGCGGCTTTCCGGCGATCAGCGTGCGACCGCCCAACTGGCTGTAATCACGCGCAAGAGCGCCCGCACACCAGACAAGACGTGGACCGCGCTCGACCATGATGTCGGGATTGGCACAGATGAAAGGCAGATTGCGCGAACGCAGACGCTGAAGCAGGTCGGCGTAATCGGCGGGCGTTTCCACATCGTCATCGGCAAGGCCGGTGCAGACGACGCCATCGGCCTCGAATTCTTCCACCAGCTCCACACCCAGCCCGTCATAGATCGACAATTCGTTTTCGCGACCGATATGCAGAACCTTGCGCGGACCTTCAACGATCAGATCGCGGGTCACGTCGCCGGAGGTGACGATGCGGTCATAGGTATCCGCCGGTACGCCCAGCGTTTCCAACTGCGCTTCGACACCCGGATGCGGGCGCGGAGAATTGGTAACGAGAATGACCGTGACGCCCTTGGCGCGGGCGCGCTTCAAGGCAGCGACAGCAGCCGGATGTGCGGCGACGCCATTATGCACCACGCCCCAGACGTCGCAGAAGAACACGTCATACTGGCCGGTCAGGTCGTCGAGGCTTGCAAGCTGCTTCATAGTCTTCCTCTTGATATTCCATTTTCGAGCTGGAACGCCGCCCGCATATGCAAGCCGCATGCGCTCCATCTAACGCAGCCTATCAAAACTGTCACGAGCTTTACCGCCAATAAGCCGAGAAAGCACCGCGTCCAAATACCCCATAAGAGATGACTCAATAAGCCATCGAGCAGATTCACCGATCATTTACCGCACTTCGTGACCGACTGTTAGAAAGATGCTGCTAGGAACAGCGCACAACCTTTCAGTTTAACCAAAAACAACACAACCTTTCGGGCGGGCGTGGATTTGAATAATTGGAGCGGACCAGCAAGGCGGCTTTTCGTCGCCTGCATGACAGGCGTTGCGCGCAAGGCCAATTTCGGAAGCCTTTCCGAAAGAACAAACCGATTCCACAGCGATGAACGCGGCAATTTCGCCATGATGACGGCGATATTGCTGGTGCCGCTGTTGCTTGCTGGCATGGTCGCCATGGACGCCACCAATCTCATGCGCACCCGCAACAATGTGCAGGCCGCCCTCGATGCTGCAGCGCTGGCGGTCGGCAAACGCTTTTCGACCGGCGCAAGCGAAGCCGACATGCAAGACTATGGCAGCAAGGTCTTCAATGTGAACCTGACCGCACTTTCCGCAGACCGCGTCGCATTTGCCATCAAGTTTCCGCAAACATCGAACGATAACCAGCAGATCGAAGCCACGGCCAACTTCCAATATACGTCTCTGTTCGGCTCCATAGCAGCGCAACTGACCAATTCCGCAGACGAGTGGGACAACAAGCAATATGCGATGAGTTCCTTCGTGCGGCTCAAAAACACCGTCGAAGTCGCGCTTGTGCTCGATAACTCAGGTTCCATGAATGACAATGGCGCCGGCTCGAACACGCAGCGTCTGCAACTGCTGAAAGACGCAGCAACACAGCTTGTCGACACCATGGCTGCACAATCGGCGCTGATTACGCGCGTTGAAAAGCCAGTGCAGTTCTCGCTGGTGCCTTTCGCGGGCTCCGTCAACATCGGACCCAGCTATCTCAAAGAAACATGGATGGACCCAAGCGGAACCTCGCCAGTCAATCTCGAGAACTTCACGCTTCCGGTTAAGATCGACAGCACGCGCAGTATTGTCGAAAACCCGACAGGCAGCGGCCTTTACTTTAAGTCCGGTACAGGCTGGGGCACAGACAATAACAAGGCTTTCTCCCGCGCTGTTCTCTATGCCGATCTCGCAAAGCGTTCTACCGCCTCGTGGATTCCGTGGGCAGGATGCGTTGAGGCGCGCCCGGGCACCCTGGCGCTGGACGTGACCCCCCCATCCGTCGGCAAGCCGGAAACCCTGTTCGTGCCAATGTTTGGCCCGGCGGAATATTACGATGCCGACAAGAACGGAAACCCGACCAACCTCACGCTGAACAGCTGGTGGACAGACGACACCAGCTTGACGGGCCTGGCCCGCCAGAATGACCTCAAGAAATATTATCTGAACAATGTGCTGTCAAAGCAGTCTTCTGGTGGTGGGCCAAACTATAGTTGCACGACCACGGCCATCACGCGACTGACCGACATCTCCACCGATGCAGGTAAGACGACGATCAAGACGGCGATCAAGGCCATGCAGCCAAATGGCGGTACGAATGTGCCCGAAGGCATGGCGTGGGGATGGCGCACACTTGTACAGGGCGCGCCGTTTACGGAAGGCCGCCCATCGACCGACCGCGGCAACGACAAGGTCGTCATTGTGCTCACCGACGGTGCCAATACCTATTACACGTACAATTCGCTTGCTGGATCGAACAGGGATAAGGCCAGCAACCTGTCCTACTATTCGGCGCATGGTTATACGAGCCGCACCACGAAGGGCTACAGCCAGACCCGTCTGTTTCAGGAAAGCGGCGTGTCTGTCTCGCAGGACAACAGCGTCTATACCAAGGCGATGAATGCCCGCTTCAACAAGGTTTGCAACAATGCGAAAGATGCCAATATCATCGTTATGACCGTTGCGGTGGACCTGAACACCAGCAAGACGGACGAGAAAGCCCAGATCGAGCTACTGAAAACCTGCTCGTCTGACTCTCGCGTCCGTCTCGACGGCGGCAAGCCTGCCAAGCTGTTCTGGAACACCACCGGTGGCAATCTGTCGGAAACGTTCCGCCAAATTGGCGATGAGCTGTCAAACCTGCGTATCTCGGGTTGATCCTGCAAACCAAGCCACCATATGCGGAGCGGGCCACCTGGCCCTCCGCATATCGGACCACCTGATCCCTTCGCGAACGGTGCAAATTAACCATCATTCGCCTGTCAAATTTTTCAGGCAATCTTGACATTAAAAGATCAGGCCTCTATCTCAGAGGCACGTTAGCACTCTGGAAGAGAGAGTGCTAACAGCGCGGATCGGTTTGATCCGCATAACAGGGTTCAACGTCTATAACACCAAGGGTTATACCATGGCTGATATCAAGTTCCGCCCGCTTCATGACCGCGTCGTCGTTCGTCGCGTTGAATCGGAAGCAAAGACCGCTGGCGGGATCATTATCCCAGACTCCGCTAAGGAAAAGCCGCAGGAAGGCGAAGTTGTCGCTGCTGGCGCCGGCGCTCGTGACGAAGCTGGCAAGCTGGTTCCTCTGGACGTCAAGGCTGGCGACAAGGTTCTGTTCGGCAAGTGGTCCGGCACGGAAGTCAAGATCAACGGCGAAGACCTGCTGATCATGAAGGAATCCGACATTCTCGGTATTGTCGGCTAACGCCTCCGGCTGGGTATCGTCGGCTAATTTCATTTAGCCCGGAGCGGTTTCGCTCCTACCTCAAAACCAATTCACCATACCTGACCGGGATATTCCCAGGAGAGTAAAATGGCTGCAAAAGACGTAAAATTCGGTCGCACTGCGCGCGAAAAGATGCTGCGCGGCGTCGATATCCTCGCTGACGCTGTAAAGGTCACGCTCGGCCCGAAAGGCCGCAACGTTGTAATCGACAAGTCCTTCGGCGCTCCGCGCATCACCAAGGACGGCGTTTCGGTTGCCAAGGAAGTCGAACTGGAAGACAAGTTCGAAAACATGGGCGCACAGATGCTGCGCGAAGTGGCTTCCAAGACCAACGACACTGCCGGTGACGGCACCACCACCGCGACCGTTCTCGGTCAGGCTATCGTTCAGGAAGGCGCCAAGGCTGTTGCCGCTGGCATGAACCCGATGGACCTGAAGCGCGGTATCGACCTCGCAGTTTCGGAAGTAGTTGCAAACCTTCTCGGCAAGGCCAAGAAGATCAACACCTCGGAAGAAGTTGCTCAGGTTGGCACGATCTCCGCTAACGGCGAAGCCGAAATCGGCAAGATGATCGCTGAAGCGATGCAGAAAGTCGGCAACGAAGGCGTCATCACGGTTGAAGAAGCCAAGACCGCCGAAACCGAACTCGAAGTCGTTGAAGGCATGCAGTTCGACCGCGGCTACCTGTCGCCGTACTTCGTCACCAACCCTGAAAAGATGGTTGCTGACCTCGAAGACGCTTACATCCTTCTGCACGAAAAGAAGCTCTCGAACCTCCAGGCTCTTCTGCCGGTTCTCGAAGCTGTCGTTCAGACCTCCAAGCCGCTCCTCATCATTGCTGAAGACGTTGAAGGCGAAGCTCTTGCTACCCTCGTCGTCAACAAGCTGCGTGGCGGCCTGAAGATTGCTGCTGTCAAGGCTCCTGGCTTCGGCGATCGCCGCAAGGCCATGCTCGAAGACATCGCGATCCTCACCGGTGGTCAGGTTATCTCCGAAGATCTCGGCATCAAGCTCGAAAGCGTTACGCTCGACATGCTCGGCCGCGCCAAGAAGGTGTCGATCTCCAAGGAAAACACCACGATCGTCGACGGTGCAGGCCAGAAGGCCGAAATCGACGCTCGCGTTGGCCAGATCAAGCAGCAGATCGAAGAAACCTCTTCGGACTACGACCGTGAAAAGCTTCAGGAACGCCTTGCCAAGCTCGCTGGCGGCGTTGCCGTGATCCGCGTTGGCGGTGCAACGGAAGTTGAAGTCAAGGAAAAGAAGGACCGCGTTGACGACGCCCTGAACGCAACCCGCGCTGCGGTTGAAGAAGGCATCGTTGCTGGCGGCGGTACCGCTCTGCTCCGCGCTTCGGTTCAGATCAAGGCCAAGGGCATCAATGCTGACCAGGAAGCTGGCATCAACATCGTTCGTCGTGCGATCCAGGCTCCGGCCCGTCAGATCACGACCAACGCTGGTGAAGAAGCTTCGGTTATCGTTGGCAAGATCCTCGAAAACGGCGCTGACACCTTTGGCTACAACACTGCCAACGGCGAATATGGCGATCTGATCGCTCTCGGCATCGTTGATCCGGTCAAGGTTGTCCGTACGGCTCTGCAGAACGCAGCTTCGGTTGCTGGCCTGCTGATCACCACGGAAGCCATGATTGCTGAACTGCCGAAGAAGGATGCAGCTCCGGCTGGTATGCCTGGCGGCATGGGCGGCATGGGCGGCATGGACTTCTAAGAAGTCCATAAAGCACTACTTTAAAGAGAACCTCCGGCTTCGGCCGGAGGTTTTTTTATGTCTAAAGACCCAAAAGCCATCCTTGATTGGCGAATACTAAGCCAAACCCACAGACCAATAATGAGCCCGCGCATATGAAGGAGAGTGGTTAATCGGCACTTTTCTCATTACGTTACGTAACTATCTGTGATTTATAAAAAATTTACCGTTTAACCCCTTTGCCGATGTTAAAATTCTATTTTAGAAAGTTCTCATTGACTTGAGGCAACCAATCATGGTCAATCCCGGTTGACATGAGATGGACTTCCAGTTTGCCCCCGCACCCCGGAAGTCCTGTCTCAGGCAACAGGAAAGGCAGGCTTCGGCCTGCCTTTCCACTTTAAGGCGTATTTTCACAAATTTCTGGCCCGTAGATTTTCGAACGAAATTCAGCTCAAGCTTTCGCTCGACTGCTTCAGCTTGCCTCCCGCCGATTTTGCCCTATCGTTATCGCAATGTGAGAGAGGACGGAAAATCATATGCGCAAGGAACTGCCAATCGATACTGCCCCCAAGGATGGTCGCAAGATTACCGTCGTGTGGACTGACGAAGACGATCAGCGCAATGAATCGATTGCGCAATATCGTTCGCTCGCCCAATTGAACGCTGGCGGCGGACAGTGGGATGAAACCGATACCGGCTGGTGGACATTCACCGACAGCAAGACCCAGCGCAAGATCGAGCCGACCGCGTGGATCTCCGAAACCGAAGGCGGTGACGACGAAAACGAAGACAACTGACCGGCGCAGAAATTCACGCTCAAATAAAGTTGAATTTCCTAATCATATTTTGTCAAATAGCTCCGTAAGGAAAAGACGGAGCTACCAATTCGTTGGTAGTGCTATATTCATTGCGTCAGAGCCCGATACGGGCCGAAAGCTAGCCGGAGACATGAAATGACCGCCACGCGTACCGAAACAGATACTTTCGGACCGATTGATGTTCCCGCCGACCGCTATTGGGGCGCACAGACACAGCGCTCCTTGCAGAATTTCAAGATCGGCGGCGAGCGCATGCCTCTCCCGCTCGTTCACGCGCTGGGCGTCGTCAAGCGCGCCGCAGCCGAAACCAATATAGCACTTGGCAAGCTCGACCCGGTTCTGGGTCAGGTCGTAGCCGTTGCGGCTTCCGAAGTGATCGAAGGCAAGCTTGACGATCATTTTCCGCTCGTCGTCTGGCAGACGGGTTCCGGCACACAGTCGAACATGAACGCCAATGAAGTGATCTCCAATCGCGCCATCGAACTGCTTGGCGGTGAGAAGGGTTCGAAAAAGCCGGTTCATCCGAACGACCACGTCAATATGAGCCAGTCATCCAATGACAGCTTCCCGACGGCGATCCACATCGCCACGGCGGTTGAAGCAGTCAATCGCCTTTACCCGGCACTGGAGCATCTGACCAAGGCGCTCAAGGTCAAGGAAGAAGCCTTCAAGGACATCATCAAGATCGGCCGCACCCATACGCAGGATGCGACGCCGGTCACGCTCGGTCAGGAATTTTCCGGTTATCGTGCAGCGCTTGAATATGCGCGTCATCGCATCGAGCAGTCCCTCGCCGATGTTTTCCTGCTCGCGCAGGGCGGCACGGCAGTGGGCACTGGCCTCAATGCCCCGATCGGTTTCGACAGCGGCTTTGCTGATGCGGTCAGCGAAATCACCGGCCTGTCGTTCAAGACAGCGCCGAACAAGTTCGAAGCGCTGGCCAGCCATGGCGCAATTCTCAACTTCCATGGCAGCCTGAACGCGCTGGCGGCTGATCTGTTCAAGATCGCCAACGATATCCGCTTCCTCGGTTCCGGCCCGCGTTCGGGCCTCGGTGAACTGTCCCTGCCAGAAAATGAGCCTGGCTCGTCGATCATGCCGGGCAAGGTGAATCCGACGCAGGCGGAAGCCATGACCATGGTGGCAACGCAGGTCTTCGGTAACCAGACCACAGTGACGGTCGCCGCCAGCCAAGGCCATTTCGAGCTGAACGTGTTCAAGCCGGTCATCGCTTACAATGTCCTGCAATCGATCCGCCTGCTCAGCGATGCCATGGTTTCCTTCGCCGATCACTGCGTGGACGGAATTGAAGCCAATGAAACCCGCATCAAGGAACTTCTGGATCGTTCGCTGATGCTGGTGACCGCGCTGGCACCTGCAATCGGCTACGACGGTGCAGCAAAGATCGCCAAGACCGCGCATAAGAACGGCACAACCCTGCGCGAAGAAGCGTTGGCGAGTGGGCTGGTGAGTGCTGAAGACTACGACCGGCTCGTCCGGGCGGAGCGCATGATCGCGCCTGAGTAATCAGGCGTGCATGATCGTCTATATGCAGTGAACAAACTGTCGAGAATTATACGGCTTTTCTTGACAGTCATTAGTCGATAATTGATGGCTCAGTTCAACAGGAGATAACTCCCTCATGTCTTCGATTACCCCACAGTCCAACGGCGCTGTAACGCTCATCGCCCGCGTGTTCCTTTCGATCCTCTTCATCATTGCCGGGTTCGGCAAGCTGACGGCTCTTTCCGGCACGGCTGGCTATTTTGCGGGCCTCGGCCTTCCGCTTCCGATGGTTACGGCTGTGGTTGTCGGTCTCGTTGAGTTTGTTGGCGGCATCGCCATTCTGGTCGGTTTCCAGACCCGTATCGCGGCAGCAATCGTCGGCCTGTTCACCATCGGTGCAACGCTCGTTGCACACATGAACTTCGCTGAAGGCATGAACGCCCTGATGGCACAGAAGAATCTGGCAATCGCTGGCGGCCTCTTCCTGCTTGCTCTGCATGGCGCAGGTTCGCTGTCGATCGACGCCAAGCGCGGCTGATCGAAACAAGCCGTCCCCGCCGCTGTTTGCATCGGCTGCGGTCCGTATGAAATGAAAAAAGCCGCGCCCGGTGTTTCAAACTGGCGCGGCTTTTTTCGTTATGTTTTCCACAGTGCGCGCGTGTTTTACACGAACACACAATTTTTATCAGAATCCTCTTTTCAAAATGCCCCACCCATAGTTGTGTAGCCAGAGCGCTTCCCAACACCGGCGCCGTTTATTTCAGCGTTTAAGGGCAAGTACTCCCCAAACGATCAATTGCATTCAAGTTTCCTCCCCAAGCATAGATTGTAGAGAAAAATGACTGTTTCCTCCGCAGCCAGCAGCCAGTCTCCCACTGGCTCAACCCCTATTGGAAATTTCGGTTTCGCACTCACCAGCCTGACCGTTCTATTCTTCATGTGGGGCTTCATCACCAGCCTCAACGACATCCTGATCCCGCATCTGAAGAACGTCTTCCAGCTCAACTATACCCAGTCGATGCTGATCCAGTTCTGCTTCTTCGGCGCATATTTCATCGTTTCGCTGCCCGCCGGAGCGCTCGTGAAGCGGATCTCCTATAAGCGCGCTATCGTCGTCGGCCTTGTGGTCGCCGCCATCGGCTGCGCCCTGTTCATTCCGGCAGCTTCCTACCGGGTCTATGGGCTGTTTCTTGGCGCACTCTTCGTGCTGGCGTCCGGAGTCACGATCCTGCAAGTGTCTGCCAACCCCTATGTCACGATCCTCGGCAAGCCGGAAACGGCTGCAAGTCGCCTGACGCTGACACAGGCATTCAACTCGCTCGGCACGACGCTTGCCCCGCTCTTCGGTGCAATGCTGATCCTTTCAGCTGCAACCGGGGCCGTCAACAGCGCCACCGAAGCCGATGCCGTCAAGTTCCCCTATCTCTTGCTGGCACTCGCCTTTGTCGTTCTTGCCATCGTCTTCGCTATCCTGAAGCTGCCGGATGTCGAAGCGGAAGAAAGCACCGTCGCGGATGAAGGTTCTGCCTGGCAGTACCGGCATCTGGTGCTGGGCGCCATCGGCATCTTCGTCTATGTGGGCGCGGAAGTCAGCGTCGGCAGTTTCCTCGTCAACTTCCTGAGCGACCCGAGTGTGGTTGGCTTGTCGGAAACCGATGCTGCGCATCACGTCGCCTATTTCTGGGGTGGAGCCATGGTTGGCCGCTTCATCGGCTCGGCAGCCATGCGCTATATCGATGACGGCAAGGCGCTGGCCTTCAATGCTGTAGCAGCCATCCTGTTGCTGCTCCTCACGGTCGCGACAACGGGCAACGCCTCGATGTGGGCGGTTCTGGCAATTGGCCTGTTCAACTCGATCATGTTCCCGACCATCTTCAGTCTGGCACTGCATGGCCTTGGCAAGCACACCAGCCAGGGCTCGGCGATCCTGAATCTGGCCATTGTCGGCGGTGCGATCATCCCGCTAATACAGGGCGCGCTGGCCGATACGGTCGGCATTCATCATGCCTTCCTGATGCCGATCATCTGCTATGTCTATATCGCCTTCTATGGCCTCGTCGGCAGCAAACCGAAACGCTAGACCTGAAAATGACAAAAGCCGGTCTGAACCCAGACCGGCTTTTTCATTGAATGTCGGACCATAACAGAGGCGTCAGGCCGCAAGACCCTTGCGGATACGCTCGGCAATTTCCGCGATACGCGCATTGCCATGGCTGCGGCGCGCAGAAACGAGGCAGGCCTGCGAACGCAGGATGACGCCATCTTCCAGCACCTTGAGGCGATTGGCGCGCAGAGTGGAACCGGTCGACGTAATATCAACGATCATGTCAGCAGAACCTGCCGCCGGAGCGCCTTCGGTCGCGCCAAGGCTTTCCACGATGCGATAGACCTGAATGCCGTGCTTCTGCGAGAAGAACTGCTGCGTCAGACGCCAATATTTGGTGGCGATGCGCAGGCGACGACCGTGACGCTGGCGGAAATCCGCTGCCACATCATCAAGATCGGCCATGCTGGTCACATCGCGCCAGACTTCCGGCACCGCGACGACGACATCGGCGTGACCGAAACCCAGTTCCGCCTCGATGGCCACGCGCTCATCGGCATGGGCCAGTGTCTCGCGCACGAGGTCTTCCCCCGTAACGCCCATATCGACGCTTCCGTAACCCAGCTCGCGGGCAATCTCGGAAGCCGACAGGAACAGAATATCGAGATCGTCTTCGCCTTCAACGCGCGCGCGATAATTGCGGTCGTCATCCGGCAGGATCACCTTGTATCCGGCCTTTTCGAGAACGGCGAGCGTCTGCTCCTTCAGCCGACCCTTGGACGGCAATGCCAGTGTGACGCTCATTTCGTTGCTCCCGCCAATGCCTGAAGCCGGTCCAGCCAGATGGAGAAGCCGACGCCGGGAATATTTTCGGAAGCGCCAAGCATGGTCAAAAGCCGGTCGTAACGACCGCCACCTGCCAGAACCGCATCCTTTTCCACGCCAGCAGCGCGAATTTCATAGACAAGGCCGGTGTAGTAATCGAGCGGACGACCGAACGAGGCGTCATAGACGATATCGCTGGTCTTGATGCCAGCCGCGGCAATCGCTTCGGCCCGGGCTTCGAACTTCTGAAGGACCGCACCAAGATCGAGCGCATTTTCGGATGCGAAAGCGCGCAAGGTGACCGATGCGGAATCCAGCGTGACATGGGTTTCCAGAAACTGCTTGAGCAGATCGAGCGCCGAAGCGGGGAAGCGCGTGGCGGCCAGATCTTCCTTTTCGATCAGGCGGCGGGCGATTTCCGCAGGCGAACGGCCAGCACCCGGCGAAATGCCAGCTTCCAGCATTTCGGTTTCCAGCATACGCGCAAGGCCGGTTTCATCGCCTTCGGCAACAAGAACGGCAAGCGTTTCCGGCAGCGGATCGCGCCGTTGCGCGCCCGTCAGTTCAGCCAGAGCCAGTTGCATGGAATGCGCATCGCCGAACGAGCGCAGCAGCTTCTTGCGCCAGCCCTGCGGCAGACCGAGCGCCTTGAGCATACCGGCGAAGACCGACTGATCGCCCAGAACGATATCAAGCCCGGCTTGCGGGGCGACGGAGCGAACACAGGACAGCGCATCGGCAATCGAGCGCGCATCCGAAGCCGCCTCATCGGCAGCACCGAGATCCTCGATCCCGGCCTGAAGAAACTCTGCCGCGCCATCACGACGCTGCCGGAACACTTCTCCAAGATAGGCGTAACGTTTCGGCGTCGCGGCATTGAGCGCAATATGGTTGCGACAGACGGGAATGGTGAATTCCGGCCGCAGGCACAGGCTGTCGCCGTTTTCGTTTTCGGTGAGGAAAATACGACGGCGCAGATCCTCGCCTGCCATGTCCAGAAATGGATCGGCAGGCTGGATCAGCGGTATTTCCACCAGATCGGCATCGCGCGCATCAAGCTCTGTGCGAAGCGCGTTGAAAACCGGCGATGTGCGCGTTGCGGCCATGGTTCCGATCACTTTGCGGCTTGAGCGCGGTCCTGCGCCTGACTGCTGAGAATTTCCCGAACCGCTTCGACCAGACCGTCTTCCTTGACGGTGATCTGCGCCGGGCGGCTCTCGCGCCAGGTCACATTGTCCTCGATCTCGGCAGAAAGACGCTTGCCTTCGACCAGATCTTTGATCTGCACTTCACCGGCTTCGCGCTCCTGCGAGCCCTGAATGATCACGCATGGCGCTTCACGACGGTCGGCATATTTCATCTGCGCCTTCATGCCGGAACCACCGACATACATTTCGGCGCGGATTCCCTGCTGGCGCAGATCCGAGACCATCTTCTGATAGCGGCCGAGGCTTTCCGTGTCCTTGTCCATCACCAGCACGACAACCGGGCCGACGACATCGGACACATCCAGCTTGCCGAGATTTTTAAGCGCCGTCATCAGGCGCGAAACACCGATGGAGAAGCCCGTTGCCGGAACCGGCTCGCCACGGAAACGCGACACGAGGCCGTCATAACGACCACCACCGCCAACAGAACCGAACACGACCTTCTGGCCGTCTTCATTGGTCACGTCGAACAGAAGTTCGGCTTCGAAAACCGGGCCGGTGTAATATTCAAGACCACGCACCACGGACGGGTCGATCTTCACGCGGCCATCATAACCGCCTGCCGAAAACAGCGCCTGCATGTCGGCGAGTTCGGTCACACCTTCCTCGCCCTTGGCATTGCCCGCAACGACAGCGCGAAGATTGGCAATCGTATCGGCACCCGTCGCACCACCGGCGGCGGTGAAAGCCAGCACCTTTTCAATCGCCGCATCGGCCAGTTCTGCGCCCTTGGTGAAATCGCCGCTTTCGTCGAGGCGGCCTTTGCCAAGCAGAAGGCGCACGCCTTCGGGGCCGAACTTGTCGAGCTTGTCGATGGCGCGCAGTACGTTCAGGCGCTTCGCGGCATTGCCCTCGCCTTCAAGGCCGATGGCATCCAGCACACCGTCCAGAACCTTGCGGTTGTTGACGCGGATCGCGTAATCGCCACGACGAATGCCAAGACGCTCCAGCGTATCAGCCATCATCATGCACACTTCGGCGTCAGCGGAGACGTTCGGCGCGCCAACCGTGTCGGCGTCGAACTGCATGAACTGACGGAAGCGGCCCGGTCCCGGCTTCTCGTTGCGGAACACCCAGCCATTGCGATAGCTGCGATAAGGCTTTGGCAACGACTCGAAATTCTCGGCCACGTAGCGCGCCAGCGGCGCAGTCAGATCGTAGCGCAGCGACAGCCACTGCTCGTCGTCGTCCTGAAAGGAGAACACGCCCTCATTCGGGCGGTCCTGATCCGGAAGGAACTTTCCGAGCGCGTCCGTATATTCCACCAGCGGCGTTTCCACCGGCTCAAAACCATAGAGGTCATAGACTTCGCGGATCGTCGCCATCATCTTTTCGGCGGCGCGCAAGTCGTCCGGAACCCGATCGACAAACCCGCGCGGCAGCCGCGCCTTCATCTTGTCCGCTTTATCGGCCATTTTTCCTGCCTGATCGCTAAGTATATACAATATATGCCGGAAGAACCGGCAAATACTCGAAAACCGAGTGTTGCCGGTTTCCTAACCGATCAGGCTCGTTGCGGCAAGTGCAGGAAGCGTGTTCAGCGTGCGGCAATGGCGACGGCGGCGCCCGCCATCATGCCAGCGCTGGTCCGATTGGCGATGCGCATCATGCGCGGGCTGCGCAAAACACGCCGCGCCTGCGCGGCCAGCACCACCCAGGCTGTGTCCACTGCCGCCAGCACGACAAACATGACAGCCAGCAGTTCTGCCCAGCCAACCAGCGAAACATGGGTGATATCCACGACCGTCGGCAGAATGGCGATATAGAAGACCATGATCTTCGGATTGCCGAGCGTGACTGCGAGTGCGCTGAGGAAAAGCTTGCGCCCTTCACCCTCACGCGGAATGGCGTTTTCATCCGCTTCTTCATCGACCGGCGCGATCCACATTTTCCACGACAGATAGATCAGATAGGCGACGCCTGCATATTTCAGCACCAGAAACGCGGCATGGAAGCTGTTGGCCAAAGCCGACAGGCCCCAGACGGCAAGCGACAGCCAGACGGCGTCACCAAGCCAGAGACCGAACATGAATGGAAAGACGCCCTTGTGCCCACGGCTGATGACGCGCGCCACCAGCGCGCCGACATTCGGCCCCGGCGTGCCTGCGGCTACGACCAGAATACCCGCGAAAGCAATGAGCGACGTCAAATCCATGGCTGTTCCTCCGAATGAACCCTGCTTTTCGCAGAAAGATCGCCGGTTATCAATCTCCGGTTTATTGGGGGCGCTTGAATGCCAGCCGCAGCTTTTCGACATGGGCGCGGCAATGGCAGCCTTCTATATGGTCGTTGACCAGACCCATGGCCTGCATGAAGGCATAAACCGTGGTCGGCCCCACAAAGGACCAGCCGCGCTTTTTCAAATCCTTGGAGATGCGAATGGAAGTATCGGTTTTCGGATTGGCAATTAGTGTCGGATAATCCACGACGACGGGGCGGTCCTCCGCACCCGGCTCAAACGACCAGAAATAGGCCGCGAGCGAGCCTTTTTCCGCGACGAGTTCAATAGCGCGGTTTGCATTGTTGATCGTGGATTCAATCTTGCCGCGATGACGCACAATGCCCTTGTCGGCCAAAAGACGCTCGACATCCTTGCCGTCATATTGCGCCACACGGTGGAAATCGAAGCCATCGAAAGCGGCGCGGAAATTCTCGCGCTTGCGCAGGATGGTGAGCCAGGACAGGCCCGACTGGAAACCTTCAAGGCAAATCTTCTCGAACAGCCGATAATCGTTGGAGACCGGCACGCCCCATTCATTATCATGATAGGCGAGATAGTCCGGCAATATGCCGGGCCAGAAGCAACGGGTCTTGCCATCTTCGCTGACGATCAGACCGGTTTTCACTTCGGCAATATCACTCATTTCCCGCCTCCAATTTCCTGCTCATAGCCTTGTTCGAAAACTGTTTCCCACTTTTCGGGGGCATGCGCAAAGCTTCATCGATCATTAAACATGTGACGCAACCTGACGCTAACCACAACTCTACTTAGAGTGTCGCCTGCGCAGAACACGCGACCAAAATTTACCTTTCCGATTCCATTGGGGCGCACAATCCCATCATGAAATTAGGAGCTGTTCTCCTGACAGGACGTGTCAGGAGCCGCAGCCGGGCAACAGCGCCAATGGACCCAAACAGGTAACGCAACCGGGATGATGGCGCAAAGAGGGACGGATCTGGACCATGCAACCACGTCATCTTCTTTTGATCGGATCGCTTGCAGCGATTGCTGTTTCCATCGTCAGCACCGGCATGGCTTTCGCCAATGACCGTTACGCGACCTTGCCGCCGGTGGCTGTCAGCCCCGACCTATCCGCACCGTGGGTAGCACAGCTGCATGGCCAGCCGGCACGCATGCGCCAGATGCCGGACGGCACCGTCCAGCAGCCGGTGCGCCGCACCACGGTCAAGCAAAAGCAGAAGTCCAAGGCGAATTATCGTCAGGTTTCCTACCAGCGCCCGGCAAGCAATCCAGCTACAGCTCCATCCAAGCATCAGATCGACCCGGCCTATCTGCCACAGAGCGTTTCCTATTCCGGAAGTGAAAAGTCCGGCACGATCGTGATCGATACCAGCAAGCGCTTTCTCTATCTCGTCCAGTCAGACGGCAAGGCCATGCGTTACGGCGTCGGTGTGGGGAAGCAGGGTTTCAGCTGGAAAGGTTCACAGCGCATCAGCCGCAAGGCCGAATGGCCGACCTGGACACCGCCCAAGGAAATGATTGCCCGCGAGCGTCGCAAGGGCCGCATTCTGCCCGCACGCATGGATGGCGGCGTCAACAATCCGCTCGGCGCACGCGCCCTTTATCTCGGTTCAACACTTTACCGTATTCATGGCACCAACCAGCCATGGACCATCGGCAAAGCCATGTCTTCGGGTTGCATCCGCATGCGTAACGAGGATGTGACCGATCTCTATGAACGTGTTCCCATCGGCACCCGCGTTGTCGTTCGCTGATCCGTTCCGGAACAGTTTTACAGTCAAACGAAGCCGCCCTCTCCGCAGGGCGGCTTTTTTACATTCATAATACTGAAACATTGGTTTTTTTGATGAAATCAACCTGCCACAGGCCCAAAAACAACCTGAAAAGGCTTTTGCTTTTCCCGCGAACACCCATATGCTGCCAATGATGATTTGAAAAAACATGGACGGCGCCGCCAGAGGGCGGCCACAAATGCGGCTGTATTGGAATTATGAACCGGTGTCGCATTTGGATGGAGGGAAAGGATAGATCATGACCGTACCGACCGTAAAACTAAACGACGGCAACCATATTCCGCAGCTCGGTTACGGTGTCTGGCAGGTGGGCAATGATGAAGCGGTTACAGCCGTCAGCGAAGCGCTGAAAGCGGGCTACCGGCACATCGACACCGCCGCCATCTATGGCAATGAAGAAGGCGTGGGCAAAGCCATCAACAATTCGGGCGTTGCACGCGGCGACATCTTCCTGACGACCAAACTCTGGAACAGCGATCAGGGCTATGAATCGACGCTGAAAGCCTTTGCGACCAGCCTGAAGAAGCTTGGCACGGATTATGTCGATCTTTATCTGATTCACTGGCCGATGCCTTCCAAAGACCTGTTCATGGAAACCTGGCGCGCCTTCATCAAGCTGAAGGAAGAAGGCCTCGTGAAGTCTATCGGCGTGTCGAACTTCCGCACGGCCGACCTTGAACGCCTGATCAAGGAAAGCGGCGTAACGCCTGTTCTCAACCAGATCGAGCTGCATCCGCAGTTCCAGCAGGACGAGCTGCGCCTGTTCCACGGCAAGCACAACATCGCCACCGAAGCCTGGAGCCCGCTTGGGCAGGGCAAGATTCTGGAAGACGAGAAGCTGAAGGCGATTGCCGCCAAGCACGGCAAGTCCGTCGCGCAGGTCATCCTGCGCTGGCATATCGAGACCGGCAACATCGTCATTCCGAAGTCGGTCACGCCTGCCCGCATCAAGGAAAATTTCGAGGTCTTCGATTTCAGCCTCAATGGGACCGATCACGATGCCATCACCAAGCTGGACAAGACCGATGGCCGCATCGGTCCCAACCCCGCGACATTCTCGGCGGGCTAATTCAAAACATATGACTGAAAAAGCCGGGCAATTGCCCGGCTTTTTTATCGCAGCAATTTCAGGCTGCCGGTCAATGAGCGAACCCATTTGGCAGGACCGGCGATCCCCACCCCATCAATGACCTCGGCGGAAAGATCGCGGTTCGGAAACGTGGTTTCATATTCGGCATAGACATGCATTGCCCGTGCAAAGGCCGGAAAGGCGACAACCGCCTTCCTGTCTTCATGTGCCACCGCTTTCAACAGGATCGACCGGATCGTTTCCGCGTCCGCTTGCAGGATCGGCACGGGACGGTCCGAGCTGATATCGATGGCGACGCCTGAGCGATCAACCAGTTGCCGCGCAGCGACATGAGGCAGTCGTGCGCCAAGTCCGATCGAGATGGCCGCGACTGTGTTTGCCAGCAGGCCTTGGGCCAGATCAGGGTTGACGATAACGGCAAGACGCAGATCTTCCTGCATGATGGCTCCAGAGTTACAGTGTTTCTGCGAGAGAAATACACTGCATCTTCTGGTCGATCCTGCCTTTCTTACCTCTTGATTGCCATGATAAGGTAGATTCTACCCTAAACTGACGACATTGAGGTGGATTTCATGAGCGCGTTGGAACCTTCCGATATTCGCATTCTCGAAGCTTTGCAGGAAGACGGTCGCCTGACCAATCAGGCGCTGGCCGATCAGGTCGGCATGTCCACCTCGCCAAGCTGGCGCAAGATGCGCAAGCTGGAAGAAGATGGCGTGATCGATGGTTATCGCGCTAGCCTCAATCGCAAGGCAATCGGCCTTGGCGTCATGGCTTTCGTGCGGATCAAGATTGACAGTCACAGCGAGCTGGAGGCGGAACAGTTTGCCGCCGAGCTGATGGGGCTCGACGACGTGATCACCTGCTACAGCATCGCTGGCGATGCTGATTTTCTGCTTCAGGTGGTCTCACGCGATCTCGACACCTACGCCGATTTCGCCATGTCCACCCTGCGCCGCCTGCCACGTATCAAGGAAATGCAGACGACCTTCGTTTTGAAGGAAACGAAAAGCTTCAAGGGCTTTCCGTTGCACTATGCCGCGTCAGTGAAGGCGGGAGCTTGAGAGCGCAACCGGCTTCGGCCCGCCATAAGCCCAGTCGATCAGCTCCACCGTATGAACAATCGGCAATTTGCTGCCGGTGGCTATCTGGGTCATGCAACCGATATTGCCTGTCGCGATGAGGGCGGCGCCGGTTGCCTCGATATTCTTCACCTTGCGGTCGCGCAGCTTGGCGGCAATCTCCGGCTGCATGATGTTATAGGTGCCAGCCGATCCGCAGCAGAGGTGCCCTTCCAGCGGTTCCTTTACCGTAAAGCCGGCCTTGGAGAGCAGGTCTTTCGGCTGCCGCACGATTTTCTGCCCATGCTGCATCGAGCAGGCCGAGTGATAGGCGACCGTCAGCGCCTGCGGCGCATCCGGTTCAGGCAGGTCGATGCCGGTGAGATATTCGGTGATATCCTTTGCCAGCGCCGAAACCCGCGCGGCCTTGTCCTGATAGGCCGGATCAAGCCGCAACATGTAACCATAATCCTTGATCGTGGTGCCGCAGCCGGACGCCGCGACGATGATCGCATCGAGACCGCCCGCCTCGATCTCGCGCGTCCAGACATCGACATTGTGCCGTGCCTGTTCAAGCGCCTGCTCTTCACGGCCCATATGGTGAACCAGCGAACCGCAGCAGCCTTCGCCCTTCGGCGTCACCACTTCGATGCCAAAGCGGTTCAAAAGCCGCAACGTGGCAGCGTTGATACCCGGATTGAGCACAGGCTGCGCACAGCCGTTGAGAATTGCCACGCGACCGCGCTTTTCGCCCTTGGCGGCGCTGACGGTTTCGATAGGGACTGCCGCTGGCAGGTTTTGCGGCGCGAGATCAAGCATGGCCGCCATGGGTTTCAGGGCGTCGCTCTTGCGCAAAAGCGGTGCAAACGGCTTGCCCAGTTTCGCCAGTTTCAGCGCGGCACGGAACCGGCCCGGATAGGGCAGAACCTGCGCCAGAACGCCACGCAGAAAGCGGTTCATGAATGGGCGCTTGTATGTTTTCTCGATATGCGCGCGGGCATGATCGACCAGATGCATGTAATTGACGCCCGAAGGACAGGTCGTCATGCAGGAAAGGCATGACAGGCAGCGGTCGACATGGCGCACGACTTCCTCATCCGCCGGACGGCCGTTTTCCAGCATATCCTTGATCAGATAAATGCGCCCGCGCGGGCTGTCGAGTTCATTGCCCAGCGTCACATAGGTCGGGCATGTGGCCGTGCAGAAGCCGCAATGCACGCATTTGCGCAGGATCTTTTCCGATTCCAGAACACCAGGATCGCGCAGCTGGTCGGGGCTGAAATGAGTTTGCATCGTGTCACGCTCCAACCTGATGAGAATGCATACGGCCCGGATTGAGAATATTTTCCGGATCGAATTGCTGCTTCAACCGCTGCGACAAAGCCGCAAGCGCTGCGGGCTGCGGTTCGAACACATCAATGCCAGCACGGACCGTCTCCGGCGCTCGCACCAGCGTCGCGTGACCGCCACCATGTCTGGCAATGAGTTTGCGCAAAATCTGCGCTTCCGGATCTGCTTCCATCCGCATCCAGATCAAGCCACCCTGCCAGTCGTAATAGGCGTCTACGCCCGCATGACGGCGGAACTCGTCCACCATCTGCCAGCCTTGCATCGGCGTCATCGAAACACGCCAGACGGCGCGATTGTCGCCCGCATTGGCATAAGGCAGCACATCGCGCACTTCGCGCCAAAGCTGCTGCGATTGCGCCCCGTCGAGCGCTTCCACCGTGCCAGATTGGCGAAGCAGCGCCTGCAATTGGCGGCTGCGATGCTCCACCGAAGGCGCGAAACCTTCAAGCCGCAACACGGTCGCCGCTTCCCAGCCAAGCTTCCCATCAAGGAAGCGATTGGCAACCGTCGGCGGCAGATGTGCTGCCGACGCGACTTCCTCGCGCGACCCCATCGCCATGGCCATGACGCGCGCCGCCTGTTCGTCAGTCAAGCCGCGCACGACAAGCGTGGCTGCCGTTTCTGGCTTCGGCAGAACCTTGAACGTCACTTCGGTGGCGACGCCCAGCGTGCCCCAGGAATTGGCCATGCCCTTGGACAAGTCATAACCCGTCACGTTTTTGACCACGCGACCTCCGGATTTGAACAATTCGCCCCGCCCGGACACAACGCGCACGCCGAGCACATGGTCACGCGCAGCGCCCGCCTTGAGACGGCGCGGCCCAGACAGATTTGCAGCAAGCGCACCGCCGATCGTGCCGCGACCAGCCGCGCCCGACAGCAACGGGCCGTAATCCATCGGCTCGAAATGAAAACACTGATTGTTGTCAGCCAGAAGCTTTTCGATCTCGACCATCGGCGTTCCGGCCTTTGCCGAAAGCACCAGTTCGTCCGGCTCATACAAGGTCACGCCTGTCAACCGCGACACGTCGAGCACGCGACCGGCATCGACCCTGTGTCCGATGCCGCGCTTGGAGCCATGGCCGATAATTTCCAGCGGGGTGGAACTGGCCAGCGCATCCTGCACCGCATCCAGAACGCCCGCCTCATCTTGCGGCTTTAGAATATTTGCATCGCTCATGATCAAAACCACAACTCAGAATCGGGGAATATCCGGAAAGGCCAGCTCGCCACGATGCACATGCATGCGGCCAAGCTCGGCGCAGCGGCGCAGTTGCGGAAACACCTTGCCGGGATTGAGCAGATGCTTGGCATCGAAGGCACATTTGACGCGCATCTGCTGGTCGAGGTCGATGTCGTTGAACATTTCCGGCATCAGATCGCGCTTTTCGATGCCGACGCCGTGTTCGCCGGTGAGAACACCGCCGACTTTCACGCAGAGCCGCAAAATGTCCGCGCCGAAGTTTTCGGCAGCTTCCAGTTCACCCGGAATATTCGCATCATAGAGGATCAGCGGATGCAGATTGCCATCGCCTGCATGGAACACATTGGCCACCCGCAATCCGTATTTTTCGGACAGCTCGCGCATGCCTGACAGCACACGCGGCAGCTCCTTGCGCGGAATGGTGCCATCCATACACAGATAATCCGGCGAAATACGCCCCACCGCCGGGAAAGCCGCCTTGCGCCCGGCCCAGAAAGCCAGACGCTGCTCTTCCGACTGCGACAGAATACAGGTCGTCGAACCGTTGCGCAGCGCCAGCGCTTCGACCCGACCGATCAAGTGATCGACCTCGACCGGCGGGCCGTCGAGTTCGACAATCAACAACGCTTCCACATCAAGCGGATAGCCGACGCGGACAAAATCCTCTGCCGCTTTGATGGCGGGCCGATCCATCATCTCCATCCCGCCGGGAATGATGCCTGCGCCGATAATATCGGCCACGCACTGGCCAGCCTGTTCGCTGGATGGAAAGCCGACCATCACGGCGCGCGCCGTTTCCGGCTTTTGCAAAATGCGCACCGTGATTTCCGTCACAACGCCAAGCAGGCCTTCCGAACCTGTCATCAGGCCCAGAAGATCATAGCCCTCGCTGTCGAGATGCTTGCCGCCAAGACGAAGCACCTCACCAGTGATCAGCACCATCTCGATGCCGAGCACATTATTCGCGGTCAGACCGTATTTGAGGCAATGCACGCCACCTGCATTTTCAGCGACATTGCCGCCGATGGAACAGGCAATCTGCGACGAGGGATCGGGCGCATAATAAAAGCCCTCATGCTCGACGGCTTTGGTAATGCCAAGATTGGTCACGCCCGGCTGCACCACGGCAACGCGGTTCGGATAATCGATCTCGAGAATACGGTTGAAGCGGGACATGCCGAGCAGCACCGCATCCTGCAAGGGCATCGAGCCGCCGGACAGCGATGTGCCCGCGCCGCGTGGCACGACGCGAATACCGTTTTCGTGGCAATAACGCAGAACTTGTGAGACCTGATCGACCGTTTCCGGCAGCACTACCACCAGCGGCAGCGAGCGATGCGCCGTCAGGCCGTCGCTCTCGAACACCCGCATTGCATTGACCGTATCGACCACGCCCTCGCCCGGTACGATGCCGCGCAGATCATCCACGATCTGCCCGCGCCGCTGCATGACGGACGCATCCGGCTCCGGCATAATCAATCCGCTCATTTGCTCCTCCGCCGCTGGTCAGGCCTTTTTTGTCAAGGCGCCGCCAGCCCTCAAATGCCGTCCCGGCTTTCATCCTCGCTTGAGAACCGGAGCGGTCGTAATGCATCGTTTTCGCGCCATGCCAGACTGGATGGACAGACCCAAACTTTTCTGGAATAGCTCTAACATGCACAGTGCACCCTGCACCGTATTCGTCAAGTGGTAAATCATTTTTACCACTTGTTCCGTTCGCATAACAGTTTTCACGCTGCGGCATAATTGCTTGCCGAGCCTTACAACGCTGGGCTAGATGCAATTGAAATGCAGGCCAATTCGGTAGGAGGGGATCACGCGATCATGATGAGCAGCAGTCTGGCCGATATGGAAATCTTTGCCCGCGTTGTCGCAACCGGCAGCATGTCGGCGGCGGCTCGCGATCTCGGCCTTTCCCCCGCTGTGGTTTCCAAACGCCTTGGTCGTCTGGAAGAGCGCCTCGGTACCCGGCTCCTGCAACGCACAACACGTCAGATCGCGCTGACCGAGGCCGGTCAGGGCTATCACGAGCGTGTCCTGGCCATTCTGTCGAACATCGAAGAGGCGGAAGCTTTTGTCGCGCGGCGTTCCGCCGATGCACGCGGCACGCTGAAAATCTCGGCCCCCACGACCTTCGGGCGCATGCATATCGCCCCCTATCTGGTGCCTTTCATGCGCGCCAATGCCGACCTGACGGTCAATATGCAATTGACCGACGAAATGGTCGATATTGTCGGCGACGGCTATGATCTTGCTATCCGTATTGGCGAATTGTCGGATTCGACCCTTGTCGCCCGCAGGCTGGCGCCTGTCCGACGCCTGCTCGTGGCCTCGCCCGGCTATATCGCGGAACGCGGCACGCCTGAGACAATCGAAGACTTGCAGGCGCATATCTGCCTTGCACCGCACAATAATGATCCATGGCGGCTTGAAGGGCCGAAAGGCCCGATTGTCATTCGCCCGGTCGGCCCGCTCCAGACCAATTCCAGCGAAATGGTGCGTGAAGCCGTGCTGGCCGGTCTCGGCATTGCCCAGCGCTCCACATGGGACATTGGCCCGGAACTCGCGGCAGGCAAACTGGTGCAAGTGCTGCCCGACTATACCGCCTCACGCAATGTGGCCATTCACGCGGTCTATCCCTCGAAACAGTTCCTGCCTGCCAAGGTGCGCCTGTTCATAGACTATCTCGCCGACCTTTATGGCCCTGTACCTTATTGGGAGAGCGGCAGTTCTCCACAGGTCGCATCTCAAAAATAGACATCAAGTCTTTCGCTGGCTATGTAACGCTGCGCATTAGAAAGCGTGCATATAAATGCGATGCGGCATGAACTCCCATCATGCCGGCCGTGTCGTTCCGACTTTTGAGGAAAGATAATGAACACTCCGATCCGTTTTATTCTCGCCATCATCGTTGCCGTTGTCGTCGGTTGCGGCTTCATGTTCTACGACAAGTCCCGCGGTGCGGAATGGGTCGTGTCACCGCAGCAGATCGAACAGGCGAAGTCTGAAGGCAAGCCCGGCTTCGAAAGCCGCCCGGGCACGGTAACCGTGCTGCCGATCCGCAGCGAAACCGCTGACGCGCTGCCTTTCAAATGGGCGATGTATGGCGTTGTCGCGGGTCTGTTCGTGCTTGTTTCGACGCGCAAGCGCAAAAAGGCTTAAAACGCCCCTCTTCCAACCATCAGAAAGCCCGACTGGATCGCCAGTCGGGCTTTATTTTCAATATATTCCGTTGCCGGGTCCGTCCCTTGCGGCTACCTTGCCGCCGATACGCAAAGGGCTTGAACGGCATGGCCGAAACGATTTTCTCCCGCATACAGACGAGCCGCACAGCGGACGACGTCGTGTACCAGATCGAGACTCTCATTCTGGAGGGCGTTCTGCGTGGCGGCGACCGTCTGCCCGGCGAGCGTGAGCTGGCGCGCCAGTTCGACATTTCCCGACCCATCCTGCGCGATGCCCTGAAGCGCCTTGAAATGGCAGGCCTTTTGACCTCACGCCACGGCGGCGGAACATTCGTGGCCGATGTCATCGGACAGGTCTTCAGCGCGCCCGTGGTCAAGCTTTTTGCCGATCATCGCAAGGCAACCGCCGATTATCTCGAATATCGCCGCGAGATCGAAAGCATTGCCGCCGAATATGCAGCGCTTCGGGCTACGCCCGCCGACAAGGCGCTGCTGACGGAAATCATGAATGCGATGGAAACTGCGCATGGCGCGAGCGATTTCGACACCGAAGCGCGTCTTGATGTCGAGTTGCACAATGCAGTTGGCGAAGCGGCGCATAATATCGTGCTGCTGCACACATTGCGCTCCTGCTACCAGCTTTTGAAGGACGGCGTGTTTTATAACCGCAGCCTGATCTACAGCTATCCCGGCGTCGCCGACATGTTCCTCTCGCAGCATCGCGCTATTTACGATGCCGTGATGGCCGGCAACCCGCAAGCGGCCCGCGAAGCGGTGCAAAAACATATCCGCTTCGTCGAGCAGGCAACGCACGACCGCGAGCTGAACGAAGAGCGCGAGCGCGTCTCGCGGCTGCGCTTCCGCCAGCGCGCGGGCACGAATGCGGTGAAGGAAGTGAAGGACGAAGGCGAATGACCGGTGTGATTTTCAAGGATGCGTGCGGCCCGCAGAACATCCGCCTTTATGCCATCGGCGATGTGCATGGCCGCTTCGATCTCTTGCAGGACATGCATGGATTGATCCGCGCCGATCTCGATCATCGCCCTGTCCATGACTGGCGCATCATCCATCTCGGCGATTACATCGATCGGGGGCCGCAATCGAAGGAAGTGCTCGACTTTCTCATTGATGCCACCGCGCATGATCCGCGCATCCTGTCGCTGCTTGGCAATCACGACGAAGGCTTTCTCAATTACCTCGCCACCGGCGACACGGCAGGCATCTTCGCCTTGCATGGCGGCGTGGAAACCGGGCTCTCCTATGGCGTGGAACTGGATTTTTCCGATACGGATAAAGCCCGGCGCAGCCACGAAGCGCTGGTGAAAGCCGTGCCGCAGACGCATGTCGATTTCATACGCTCAATGCCGCGCTGGCTCTCGTTCGGGGACTTCTTTTTCTGCCACGCAGGCGTCGATCCGGCCCTGCCACTCGAAGAGCAGGACCCTGACGATCTTATCTGGATACGGACGCTGTTTTTGAAATGGACCGATCCCCTCGCAAAGGTGATCATCCATGGGCACACACCGCAAGGTGCAGTCGATGTTCAACCCAACCGGGTCAATCTCGACACCTATGCCTGGAAGAGCGGTCTGCTCTCGGCAATCGCAATCGACGGTGTGGAAAAGCGCTTCATCGAAGCGCATTAACCGAAATTAGTGAGCGCTGGAAATTCCGTAACCGTCGCTCGAAACCATGGTGTTACCGGCATCAACGGTGAAGATGCCGACTGCCATGAACACGATCGCGGAGACCATCAGGACGGTAAGAAGGGCGGCATGCTTGGCGGTCATATTCGGAAACTCTCTCGACGGTTGCCGGATGAAATTCGATAAAACGAGCCGCCGTTACGAGCATGGCGTGAAGCCCTGCCCGACCGATCATTGCCCGGGAGACGGCGTTCAGTTACACCCGATAAAAGTTACCCGCAACTGAACGGAAGCGTCGTTCACCGCGCTTTTTTCACAAAACCACGCATTGCTGACAGGATGTGGCAAAGCAGCAACGCGAAGCTTATCCTTAAGGTTAATGTTGGGTTTACAAGCTTGTAGCTGAAGGGGGAGAAGTCTTCCTCTCCGGATGAGCGACCGGGAATCGCAAGAGCGGCCTTGCCCGTTCTAGATTCGGCCGATCCAGGCTTTTGCCAGTGCAGCGCCTGCCTTGTCGGAAGAACGACCGACGCTCTCGGCCAGTTGCGGGAAGGCCTTGTCCCAGCCCGGCGCAATGTCTTCGATTTCGTCGGCGAGTTGGGCATTCCACTGTTTGACCAGCCTGGTATCGGCCTCGAAATGGAACTGGGTGCCATAGACCGCCCGTCCGATCCGGTAGGCCTGATTCTGCGTCATGTCGCTCGACGCCATATGCACCGCCCCCTCGGGAAGGGTGAATGTATCGCGGTGCCAGTGGAAGATCGGAAATGCATTGCCCGCCGTCGACAGAACCGGATCGCGCTGCCCTTCATCGGTCAGGCGCACTTCCTGCCAGCCGAACTCCATCGGACGGTCGAGAATATTCTCGCCGCCATAGGCGCGCGCCACAAGCTGGCTGCCAAGGCAAATGCCAAGTACGGCCTTGTCCTTGTCGCCAAAGCCGCGAATGAGATCGAGCAGATGTGGGAAATAGGCAAATTCGGCGTCGGCCAGCGCATTCTGCTCGCCGCCCAGAACGATCAGCGCATTATGTTCGCTGGCATCGGCGGGCAGCGCATCGCCATTATAGGGGTGGCGCAAATCAATCGAATGACCGGCTTCCGTGAGGACAGGTTCAATCTGCCCCAGCCCCGCACCATCATAATTCTGGACGACCAATACGCGCATAGACCACCCCATAAATCTCGTTTCCATTGGCTAGAGCGGTTTCAGTGAATATTATATTGTTGTAACCGCTCTAACTTTTTGTTTTTACGCACATCTTATCCGAAAACCGCTTCGCACTTTTCGGGATGTGCTCTAGCACGAAAAAGGCCCGGACAACAGCCGGGCCTTTGATTGATGGATGCCGATTATTCGACGACCGACACGCTGACCGTTCGGCCCGCCACGAGGTGCACGCCGTCCGGCACATCCTCCAGTTTCACCCGGACCGGCACGCGCTGCGCAAGGCGCACCCAGTTGAAAGTCGGCGTGACATTAGCAAGCAGGCTGGTGGTCGCGGTACGCTCACGATCCTCGATACCGCCAGCAATGCCTTCCACCTTGCCCTTGAGCTGCACCTTGCTGCCCATGACATCGACCAGAACCGGATCGCCGATCTTGATGCGCTCGAGCTTGTTTTCCTCGAAATAGCCCGAGACATAATAGGAATCCGTGTCCACCAGCGCCGTCACGGCAGAACCTGCGGTGACATAGTCGCCCGGCTGGAGCGAGAAGTTGGTGATGACGCCGTTGACCGTCGCCTTGACCGAAGACCGTTCCATATTGAGCGCGGCCAGATCACGGTCCAAACCGGCCTGACGGTAAGCCGCCTCGGCCTGCATGGCTGTGGTTTCGACCTGTTCCAGCTTCTGGCGGGTCACAGTCGTGTCGTTGAGCTGGCGATAACGGACGAGATCGCGATCGGCCATGTCGAGCGCGGCCTTGCTGCTGTCCACCTTGGCTTCAGCAGTCTGCAGCGCCAGCTTGTAACGCGCCTGATCGATGCGGAAAATCACATCGCCCTTTTTGACATTCTCATTGTCGCGAACGAGAACCTCGCTCACCAGACCCGAAACGTCAGGCGCAACGCGCACCACATCGGCAAGGATTTTGCCGTCGCGTGTCCACGGCGCATTCATGTAATAGTCCCAGAGATGCCAGCCAAGCAGCCCCGCCATTGTGACCATGACGAGGGTGAGAAAAACCCGGCCAGTATGTGCGAAGAGCTTTTTCATCAGTCTATTCCGTTCAAGATAATGGCGGCAGCGCCAAGAATGCAGAAATACATGGCGGCATCGAACAAGGGCCGGTGCCACACAAAACGGTAGAAACGCACGCGCGCCAGCAGGCGCTGCATGATCGTATTGAGGACATAGGCGCCAAGCGCCAGCACGCCCAGGGTGGGGATATAGATCCCGTATATATCGAGTTCAGGTCTCATGATCGTTCACATTCAGGTCTTCACGGGGCTGTTCTTCCGGCGGCTGTTTGTCAGGCAGCTTGCGGCAGCTCCAATTGCGGGCGCGGCGGCAAAGCAAAAGGCGGCGCCTTGGGAAACAGGTTGAAACGCAGCGCCACCAGTGCAAGCCGCGGACGGCGGGCAACAGCGGGCGAACCGTTTTCGATGATCGCCGCTATCGCCTTGTCGATGGAGGCAAGCAGTTGTTCATCGGTATTCTTGCGCGACTGACCGTCCGGTCCATGCTTGGACAGGGCCCGATAATGCGCGCCAACACCGTCCAGCACCGCATCCACCGCATCGCGGCAAGGCTCGGCCAGTTTGGCGCGATATTGCTGCAGGTCGATGGTGTTCATCCCGTTGCGCAGATCGCGCAGCAGATCGACCTTGGCAACATCCGCCGACGGGATCAGCGCCAGACGCGGCGTCATCATGCCGATGCGGTCAATCATGCGTAGCAACAGGCGGTTCATATGCTGCCGACGATGACGGCTCGGACCGCGTTCAGTTGCCGCAACGATATCGCGCCAGCCAGCCTTGACCAGACGCCGCACGCTCCATTCAGCACCGACCGAGCGCACGATAGATGTGATCACCGCAGCCATAACAATACCGACAACCGTCGCCAGATTGGCATTGGCAAAGGTCACGAAATCCGACGTGGCGTGGCTTTGCAGCATGAGCATGTTCGGCAGGTTCACACAGAGCACCATGCCCAGCAGAAACTGCGATGGAATTGCCAGAAGCACACCGGCAGGCACCAGAAACAGACCCAGCACCAGCGCCAGCGGGAAGAAACCATCCACCAGCGGCAGCAGCGCAAATTCGAAAACGAAAGCCGCTACAATCACGATCAGCAGCAGCCAGTTGAACTTGCGCATCACCGGCACGGGATCGTCCATCGTCGCGAAGATACAGCAGAAAATACCTGCCATCATCGCGGCTGCACTGCCCTGCGCCCAGCCTGTCGCAATCCAGAAAGCCGTTGCCACACCGGTTGCGAGAAAGGCCGAGAAGCCCGACAGAAACGCCATGCCATAATCGCGGTGCGCCGGACGCCCCTTCAGATGGGCATCGTAACGACGCCAGCGCAGCGCATGACCGCGCTTCGCACCGGACACGATATCCTGACGCAGCGTGATGCAATCACTCCAGATCTGGACCAGATCGCGTACACGCGCTGCCACATTGAACGGCAAAAGCTCGCCCCAGCTTGAGGCATCCTTACCGTGACGCTCGATCTCGTCGATCAGCTTCAACAAAACCGCGCGGCGCTCTTCGCTGAGGTTTTCGCCGCTTTCGAGCCAGTCACAGGCTTCGTCAAGAAGCTTCTGAACTGCGGGGTGCCACGGCTTTTCGCCCTCACCCGGCTTCAGCACGATGACATCATGCAGGCTGGAAATGATCGGCAGTACGGCAACCATGCGCTGTTGCAGCACATGCAGCATGGTTCCGACGCCGCGGATCGACGATGTGTCATAGGCCACATGGGTCGTCAGGTTGCGCAGTTCCAGCGCATCGGCGGCCAGACGCTGGCGGTCGCGAAGGAATTGCGGGCTGGCGCCCTCGCCACGCATGGTGGCGACGGCCAGCCGTGAACCCTCACGCAGCCAATTGTCGATACGACCGACCAGAACCGGCCCGCTGTGGCGCGGAAAGACGAGGCGGTTGACCACTGCCGCACAGATAATGCCAATGGCAATTTCCTCGACGCGGCCAAGCGCATAATCAAAAGTGGTTTCAGGAACAGAAACCACAGCAAAACTTGCAATCGCCACGGTGTAACCAGCGAGCATGAACAGATAGCTGCGCGGCGTGCCGTCGAGCAGGCTGATCGCCAGACAGACGCCCATCCACAGGCCAATGGCGACGGTTAGAATCTCCGGCGAATTGATCAGATGCGGCACGAAAAGGATCGTGACCGCACCGCCAATAATGGTGCCGACCAGACGATAGAGACCCTTGGATGTGGTGGCCCCCGAAAGCGGATGCGCGACAATGTAAACGGCGGCAATCGACCAATATGGGTTCGGCAGATTGGCCATCAGTGCAATCCACAAGGCAAGCATACCGGCGGCGAACGTCTTCAAGGAAAAGACGACATCCCAGAATTTCGGTGTTGTTTCGGCGAGCTTGGTCATGGTTTTCGAAGGCAGCGTTGGTTTAAAGGTTGAGGAACTTCTCGTTCAGCTTGCGCAATACTTCCATGGCGACATCGACCTTTTCGGCGTCGAAATCGCTTAAGAACTGCGTCCGAAGACGTGCCGCAGACTTTTCCACCTTGGTGGCGACGGCGCGGCCGTCTTCTGTCAACTGGATGAGTTTGACGCGACGATCGGCATCGTCGGCGACGCGCAGGATCAGGCCATCCTTCTCCAGCTCATCGACGACACGAACGATCGTAGCCCCCTCGATGCCGACCCGTTCGGCCAGCACCCCCTGGGGGATCAGATCGCCATGCCGCAAGAGGGTCATCAGCGGAACGGCTTTCGCATCGGAAAGACCATGTTCCGCCATTGCCGCATCAAAGGCTTTCCGCCATCCTCTGGCGGTGCTTGCAAGAAGCGGCGCGAATTCGACCCAGGCTTGTTTCATCACTTCAATTCCATTCAAATAGATAGCTTCATACCTATATGGATACAATCTAATTAGATTCAACTACCAGACATTTCCCATCAATTGTTTGTGTAAGCTTTTCTTCAAGTGAGAGCGGTTTTCAATGCGGAGGCTGGCAGAACGGTCACACAAAGCGCTTGACCGGCGGGCTTTCCCTCTGCCATCGATGCGAACATGCGCGCCAATTACAGAATGCAACGACTTTATATCGAGGATGACCTCGCCCCGGAGACGGCGGTCGAGGCTGCGCCGCAGGCTGCCCACTATCTCATTCACGTGTTACGCCTGAAAGAAGGCGATGAAGTTCTCGCTTTCAACGGGCGCGATGGTGAATGGAAGGCCCGGCTGAAGCCGGAAGGCAAGAAGCGCGTTCTACTCGTACCCGTTGAGGAGACGCGCCCGCAGCCAGCGCCAAGCGATCTCGTCTATTGTTTCGCGCCGCTGAAACAGGGCCGCCTCGATTATATGGTGCAAAAGGCCGTTGAGATGGGCGCAGGCGTTTTGCAGCCGGTCGTCACTCAGCACACGCAGGTGCCGAAGCTCAGCACCGATAAAATAAAGGCCAATGCCATCGAGGCTGCCGAGCAATGCGGTGTGCTCAGCCTACCGGAATGCTGCGACGCAGTGCGCTTCGACCGCTTTATCGACCAGTGGGACCCGTCACGCCGTCTGATCTTTTGCGATGAAGGCCACGAATCGGACGATCCGTTGAGCATTCTGCAAGGCTTGAAGCCCCAATCGAAGCCTTGGCCGATTGGGCTTCTGATCGGCCCGGAAGGCGGATTTTCGGAAGAAGAGCGGCAATTGCTGCACCGTCTGCCCTTCGTGACCGCCATTCCGCTCGGCCCTCGCATTTTGAGGGCGGATACGGCAGCGGTTGCGGCCATGGCTCTGGTACAGGCCATTCTCGGCGACTGGAGAAATGCGGCATGATGTTCTCTAAATCGATCGTTCAATGAAATTGACTTGCGTGATTTGACAAATTTGTCCAATCACGCTGACAAGCTGAAATACCACCAGGGATAGACTGTATGGCGCGCGATACGACTGACGAAACGGCACTGACGGGCGTTGAAGAACTTGCGATCTATCTTGCCGGGGGAAACAAACCCAAGGATGCCTGGCGCATCGGCACCGAGCACGAGAAATTTCCCTTCTATACAGCGGACAACAGCCCTGTTCCCTATGCAGGCCCGCGCGGCATCAAAGCCATTCTGGAAGGCATGCAGGCCATGCTCGGCTGGGAGCCGATCATGGATGAAGGCAACATCATCGGATTGGTGGAGCCGACCGGACAGGGCGCAATTTCGCTGGAGCCGGGCGGGCAGTTCGAGCTTTCCGGCGCGCCGCTTACGACCATTCACCAGACCTGCCGCGAGATGAACGCCCATTTGAGCCAGGTGCGTGAAATCGCCGAACCTCTGGGCATTCGTTTTCTCGGTGTCGGCGGCAGCCCGAAATGGACGCTGGCCGAAACCCCGGTCATGCCGAAGTCGCGCTACAAGATCATGACCAACTACATGCCGAAGGTCGGCCATGAAGGTCTGGACATGATGTACCGGACCTCGACCATTCAGGTGAATCTCGATTTCAGCTCGGAACGCGACATGCGCCGCAAGATGCAGGTTTCGATGAAACTGCAATCGGTCGCCACGGCGCTGTTTTCCAGCTCACCCTTCACCGAAGGCAAGCCAAACGGTCTACTGTCGTGGCGGTCGAGCATCTGGCGCGATACCGACAACCAGCGCGCCGGTGTGCTGCCTTTCGTCTTCTCGGAAAATTTCGGCTTTGCGGACTATGTCAACTGGGCGCTCGACATTCCGATGTATTTCATCCTGCGCGATGGCCGTTATCACGACTGCACCCATGTCACTTTCCGCCAGTTCATGAACGGCGCATTGAAGGGCGAAGTCAGCGATCCCGTGCCGAATATGGGTGACTGGACCAACCATCTTTCGACGCTATTCCCGGAAGTTCGCCTCAAGCGCTTCCTTGAAATGCGCGGTGCAGACGGTGGCCCGTGGCGGCGCATCTGCGCCTTGCCAGCCTATTGGGTCGGCCTGCTCTATGACGAAGAAGCGCTGACGGCAGCCGAAATGCTGACCAAGGACTGGACTTATGAAGAAGTTCTGGCGCTGCGCAATGACGTGCCGACCAAGGCGCTCACGGCAACATTCCGCGGCAAGCCGCTGGAAGGCATCGCCCGCGAAACGCTGAAAATCTCGCGTCTCGGCCTGAAGAACCGTAACAAGCTGAACCCGGAAGGCTTTGACGAAACCCACTTCCTCGCGCCACTGGAAGAAATCGTCGCCGCTGGCATCACCGATGCCGAGCGCATGCTGAAAGCCTATAACAGCATCTGGGCCGGTTCCGTCGAGCCGATCTTCCTGGAGTATGCCTATTGAGCTTTGAGCCGGTAGAAACACCCAAACAAAAAGGGCGCGTTTTTCGCGCCCTTTCCATTTTTCGGGATGTGCTCCGAGGTCAGCTGGTGACCTGCTGACCCTTGGTCGGATCGGGGATCACAACAATCGTGCTGCCATCGCGCACATTGTTATAAAGGTCGATCACATCCTGATTGAGCATACGGATACAGCCGGAGGAAACGGCCTTCCCGATACTCCATGCTTCCGGAGATCCGTGAATACGATATAGCGTATCGCGACCATCCTTATGGATATACATGGCGCGCGCGCCAAGCGGGTTCTTCAGGCCGGGCGGCATGCCGCCATTGGCGATGCTGTAAGGCTGGAGTGCTGGCTGACGCGCGACCATCTCATCCGGCGGTGTCCAACGCGGCCATTGGCGCTTGTAGGCGACCACGGCCCGGCCCGCCCAGGCAAAGCCATCACGGCCGACGCCGATGCCATAGCGCATCGCCCGCCCATTGCCGAGCACGTGATAGAGATACTTGTTCGGCGTATCGACGATGATGGTGCCCTTCACCTCGGATGTCGGATAATCGACTTCCTGCCGCCAGAATTTCTGATCGACCTTGCTGATATCGACGGCCGGGAGCGGAAACTGCTCTTCGGGCATGGCCTGATACATGAGTGGTACCGGCTGCGATGGGGCTACCGGCTTCTTGACCGGCTGGGCCGGTTGCGGCGGCTGGGCGGTTGAAACACAGCCTGACAACGCGACGGCACTGGCGCCGATCAGAAAGCTGCGGCGACTGAAAACCGCCGTCTTCAAGCCGGAAAATGCGGCGTCCTGGGAATTTTTACGCGACATCCTTGAACTCTTTGTTGGACACGCATCGCAGCAATGAACGCGGTTCGTTCGTGCCGGAATTGTGCCGATCATTTCGGATGTGCGAGAAAGAAAAGGCCAAGCTTAAGCCAGCCTTAAGAGAAAAGCCCCTGTGAGCGGACACCTCTCAATTCGGCATTCAAGACATTGCGAGTGTTGCTAAAATAGCGATCCCTGCCCGCCCGGTCGGGACGATGCTGTCTTTTTCGCCGCGCTCGGCCCGGCTGACGATTCGCCCTCTGCGCCGCCATCGGCAACCACCGCAACATCGCCATCACGGAAGCGGAGCGACAGAGCATCGCCCGCAGCCACATTTGCAGCCTGCTTGACCGGATTCCCATCCGCATCGAACACGATGGCAAAGCCGCGATCCAGCACGCTTTCATAGGACAGTGTGCGCATGAGGCGTTCCAGTTCCTGTCCGCGCCGTTTAGCCCGCTCAATCAAAAGCCGCACCGCCTGATCGCGCCTGCGATCCAGCTGTTCGACTGCCGATGTGGCAAGACGGGTGCGCCGCAAAATCGGTTCCGGGACCAGCCGGTCAGCGCGATGCGAAAGCGCCGTGCGGCGTTCACGCAGGAACGCTTCCAGCGCACGCGGCAGTCGCTGGCCGAGCAGCGACATGGTGCGCTGCTGCTCAACAAAACGGCGTTGCAGCAGGCGCGGTGACAATTGCCGGGCGCGCCCTTCAAAATGAACGCGCTTCTTCTGCGTGTTGACGAACAGCGCCCGTGTCAGCCGCGAAGCGGATTCGTCGAAGCGGCGGCGTGGCAAGGCGAGCAGCTGATCAGCGGAAGGCAGCGCGCGCGCAGCCGTGCGATGCGCCTGTCGCTTCAGATCGATGAAACGCGACATGGCCGAGGCAAGCCGCGCCGATTGCCCGGCAAGCGTTGCCTGCAAATCGGCCTTGACCGGCACGGCCATTTCCGCAGCGCCGGTGGGGGTCGGTGCGCGCACATCGGCGGCAAGATCAATCAGCGTCCAGTCGGTTTCGTGCCCCACTGCTGAAATCACCGGAATATGCGACGCAGCCACGGCGCGCACGACGATTTCGTCGTTGAAGCCCCACAGGTCTTCCAGACTGCCGCCGCCGCGCGCCACAATCAGCACATCGGGACGCGGCACGGAACCGTCTTCCGGCATCGCATTGAACCCATCCACGGCAGCGGCCACTTCCGGGCCACTTGTCTCGCCCTGCACACGCACAGGCCAGACAATGACATGCAGCGGATAGCGATCTGAAATGCGGTGAATAATATCGCGGATGACAGCGCCTGTCGGCGATGTCACCACCCCGATCACGCGCGGCATGAAGGGCAGAAGTTGTTTGACCGCCGGATCGAACAGTCCTTCCGCCGCAAGGCGGCGCTTGCGGTCTTCCAGAAGCGCCATCAGCGCCCCGGCACCCGCCGGTTCCATCTGCTCGATGACGATCTGATATTTCGACGATCCCGGATAGGTGGTCAGCTTGCCGGTGGCGATGACCTCCATACCCTCTTCGGGACGAAACCGCAGGCGGCCCATGGAGCCGCGCCAGATCACGGCTTCCAGCCGCGACCGGTCGTCTTTCAAGGCAAAATAGGCATGGCCGGAAGAATGCGGCCCGCGGTAACCGGAGATTTCACCCCGCACGCGCACATGGCCGAACGTATCCTCGACCGTGCGCTTCAAAGCGCCGGAAATCTCGGAAACGCTATACTCGGCGACATTCGACGATGCGCCGGTAAAACTCGAATCGGAACCCATGCTCATCCCATCATAGGCCATTAGCCGGTATGGCTGGTCAAGCAGCCACACGGCAAATTACAGTTCGATCACAACTGGCCTTACCAGCCAGGCAGCAATTCATTGGCCCGCACCCTCCGCGTGCGAACCGCCGGAAACGACGAAATTTCCGGTGAATTCATCACGCCGACAATGCCCACCGGCTGCGGCGACGAAATATTGTCGAGACTTTCGATAATGTGCTGCGCCAGCGCATCCACCACCGCATTCTGCTTGTTATGGCCACGCATGATGCCGATGCCGAATTCCGGCAAGGTGCCAAATCCGTCTGCCTCACCCAGCACCCGCATACCCGGACGCAATGCACATTCCGGCAGCACCGAAACGGCAAGACCCGACAGCACCGCAGCTGCCGAAACCGTCGCAGACCAGCTCGTAATGATGATGCGATAATCGCGTTTCGCCGCTTCCAGCACTTCGATTGCCGCATGACGCCAGATGCAGGTCGGGCGACCCACCGCAAGCGGCAGCACGGCTTCCTCATGCACGGCATGGTTGGCCGAGGTGACCCAGAGCAACGGTTCGGTGCGTACCACTTCCGAGCGGCGCTTGTCGTCGCACTGGGTGACCAGTGCAATATCCAGCGTGCCACGACGGATCATTTCGTCGAGATTGACCGTCGGCTCGCAGACGACCGACAGCTCGACGCGCGGGTTGGAGCGGGCGAAACGCGCCATGATTTCCGGCAGGAAGCGGTCGGCATAATCATCGGGCGTTCCGATGCGGACATGCCCTTCCAGTTGCGTATCGTCGAAAGCTGCAATGGTCTCACCATTCAGCTGCATCATCCGCCGCGCATAAAGAAGCAGCCTGTCGCCATCTTCAGTCAGGCGATTGGAGCGCCCGTCCCGTTCGAACAGGGGCTTTCCGATCCGTTCCTCAAGCCGCCGCATCTGCATGGAAACCGCCGATTGCGTCTTGAAAATAGCATCGGCAGCGCGTGTGAAACTGCCCGTATCGGCTATCGCGATGAAGGTTTGTAACTGATCGAGATCCAGAGGCGTGCTCATGGGCGCTATCCATCACTATAATTGAAGAATGACATTAGAAACATTCGTTGGAACAATCAATTCGATTGTTGGATAAAGCAGCCATCGTAGAGGAAAGGAGCCGCGAAAGCGCATGACCCTGACGATGATAACCCCTTAGCACCGCTGATTTAAAGGAGAGCGGACATGACAGCGATAAGCAAGACAACGACGACCTACTTACCGGCAACGAGCGCAGAGACCTCCACGTTCGCGCAAACGGTGAAAGCTGTGTTTACGTCGGCTCTGCGTCGCTGGATGATTTTCCGCAATCGACAGCATGTGATGCGACTGAACGAGCTTGACGATTATCTGCTGCGCGACATTGGTCTGCATCGCGGCGATGTCTATACGGCGACGCATTATCGCGGCCGCGAAAATCCGACACGTGTTCTGCGTTCGCTTGCCGATGCGCAGCGCCGGATCGAGGCCACACGGCATATCTGCTGAGGCAATTGCTTCGGTAGCCTCTTGCATCCAGGTGGTTCGGGAGAGGAAACCTCTCCGCCCGAACTGCTGACGGAACATCTGGCAGGCGCCACCTTCACAAGCCGGGTCCCCTCTCGGCCAGCCTGCCCTTTGCCCGGCCCGCTCCTCCGCTGGCCGGGCCTTTTTATTTTAAAGCCGCACCCATACCCGTCGCCCGTTTGACCACCTGACAAAAGGCCAGGCTTTGTGGTTGTTTGAAGCTGTTGCGGCTCGACAAATTGGGGATAGCTAAATTTGCTGTTCTTTTTTCAAAGAAAAGGGTTGCGTTCGCGGTTTGAGTTCGCTAGATGGAGGCCGTCGCGAACGAGCTTCACGCTTCTGTCGCAATTGCAAACTCTCGATAAGAGAATAATTTGCAATCCTTGCTGGGGAATAGTTTAAGGGTAGAACAACGGACTCTGACTCCGTTAGTCTTGGTTCGAATCCAGGTTCCCCAGCCAATATTTTCTTCAAGAAAATCAGTTTGATAGACCACAACCCACGCCGCCTTTTGGGCGGTCATTTGTTGCATCTTGTCGCGATAAGAATCCCAGAACTTGCAGTCAGTTACGCGCTATAGCGGAAAATCCACGCGATCTGGAAAGCAACAGGCTTGACTCTTTCATAAGACGTGAACAAAATAAGAACATCAATGGCGAGAGCCAACAGATTCCGAGATGTTTAGGAATGATGATGTCTGCTTATAAGGAGCGCGGCAAATGAACGCGCTTGTACAAAAACAGGGCTATGAGGACGAGATCGACCTCGTTCTCGCCTACCACAACGGCGACGTGCGGGCCGCTATCGAAGCCTTGCTGAAAGACCGCGATTTTCTCATGAAGGAAATCGAATATGCCAGTCTTGCAATGTCGATGGGCTTCGCTCGCGGCTGGAAGCCGACAGTGTTTACAAAGTGAGATTGTGTCACGAGACGTCCGGAACGCTGATCCGCGTTTTGATACAACGGGTGATAGCTGGTATTGTTTAAGTGATCGCTTGGATTTGATCGCGATCAATGCCCATTCCAACCTGCTCTGCGAAGCTCAGTCTCAGTAAAGGAAGGAGACATCATGTCGAACACGCCCCACACTCTCGGAGAGGAATTCCCCGGCCAGATTGAAGCTATTCACGCCCTCAAGGCGAAGGATGCCCGTTTTGCGCGCGTTCTGGAGGAATATGACTCAATCAATGATCGTATTCATCTGGCTGAAACCAAGATCACGCCCTTGAGCCAGGAAGAAGAAACACTTCTGCGCAAGCAGCGTCTGGCGCTGAAAGATACAATCGCAGAAGCGCTCGCCTCCGTATAAACCGCAGCGTTGATGTGCCCATGATAAAACCGGCGAGTGAGGAAGATACAGGTCTCCCTCACTCGCCGGACGCCCCCCGCGTCGACTGGCAAACCGCGCAAAGATGAACCTCACCGCATAGGATCAAGCGCGTTGTCGCGACTCACCGAACAGTTGAGGCTTTAAACGATTATCCGCCGAACGAGCTGCGGATACCCGAGATGCCACGCCCATTCGAGCGAGTCGGTCCCGTCGCGACGATCGTCGCATTTGCGTGGGGTTTCGAGAGTGTTGCCTCAGCGGTTGCCTTGGTCATCACCGGCGCTGATGCCAGAGCCCCCGTCACGAAAGCAGCTGATGCTGCCGCAGCAATGAGAATGCGCTTCATTTGATCCTCCAAACTGGCAGGCACGCATGCATGCCGAGCCAATATTATGACGTGATGTCAGGAGGAAATTATCGCGTGCAGCTGGCGCGGAACAATACGGCAGATGTCGTATATCGTGACCGTTTCCCTGATCGGAGTATGATCGGTGGGCTTGAGAGCTTACACAAAAATTCAGCTGAGCTTCAGTCTTGCCTGACGCTAAGGCGTGTCGCGTTCAATCATATTTACGCGACACGCTTTGAGCTTTTATTTTTACGTATGTCTTTATCCGAAACCAGTTCCCACTTTCGGGAGACATGCTTTAGCCCTCGAATATCGAAGAGCCGGGCGGTTCTATCCACCCGTATTGCGGCATTGCTATCAATACTTTACGCGCCAAAATTGCTGATCGATCCTGACTGCACACCTCCATCGATAATTCGGCAATCATAAGTTGTTTTATTATGCGAACTATCAAATGCAGTGCAGTTCATATTATTCATTACTTAACAATGCCGCCTTTTCGCCCCACAAATGGTATAGCTATTTGACAATCTGAAAAAAAATGAAAATAAAATACGTGAGGCGGCCGTCGACTCTTGACGAAACTCACCGGCAAGCGTCTACTATGCTATTGTTTTCATTCACTATAAGTCCAGGCTAAAGATCATAGGGGCGAATTTTGTCAAATCTGATAAAGTTCGAATATGTTCGCAGTATTCACGCTGATTTAGGTAATTTGCTTTATTGACCGGCTATCTCAGGGAGAAACGCAATGAACCTTAGTCGTCTTTTTGTCTGCCTGGTCGTGTTTGCGACCACCGTTTCCGGCGCATTCGCCGGCTCGCTGCCCAAGCCGCAGGACAAGCCTATCCTGACTATATCGGGCAACATCCAGAACAAGAATAATGGAGACACCGCGCAGTTCGACCGCGCAGGTCTGGAAGCTCTCGGTCTCAAGACCGTGGAAACCGCCAATCCGTGGTATGACGGAAAGGTTCGCTTCGAGGGCGTCTCTATCGATCAGTTGATGAAGCTGGTCGGCGCTGAAGGCAAAACCGTTACCGCCGTCGCGCTGAACGATTACGTGACCACCATTCCGCTCGATGATTTCAAGAAATTTAACGTCATCCTTGCTTTAAAGCGGGACGGAAAGTACATGGCCGTACGGGACAAAGGACCGTTGTTTATTATCTACCCGTATGACAGCGACCCTCAACTCCAGAATCAAACTTATTACACGCGCTCCGCCTGGCAGGTTGCCAAGCTGATCGTCGAATAGAGGCCGAGCTTGAGACGCATACTGGGTGTCATTATCTGCTGCTTTGTGGTGGCGACGGGCTATATCGCCTATGTCATCGCAGAGCGTCAGACGGCTTTGCAAAAATTTTCCCGTTATAATGACTCCTGGTCCATCGGACAGACCGTGTCCGAATATTTGCGGCTTGAGCACCGGCTGAGTGCTCTGGCGCTTGGGCTACCCGATGTCGATCGCGATGAAGTCCGGCTGCGGCTGGACTTTATGGTCGGGCGTCTTGAAATGCTGCAGCAGGGCAATCTGCGCGCGTTCATTCAGGATGATCCGGGACGCCGCCAGCTTTATATGAAGCTGAGCGACATCATCCACCAGCTGGATATCAATCTCGATACGATGAGCCCGGAAGATATGAAATCCATGCTCGTCGCGATGAGCGAGCTGGATGCGCCCCTGACGTCGCTCGCTTCCACATCGGTGGAGCACGATGTCGACCTGATCGATGCCGCGCAAAGCGACGTCAAGCAGCTGCATTTCATCTATACGGCGCTCGCTGCAGGTCTTATCCTCTGCGGTGTCGTTCTGGTCATCCTGCTTATTCGTCATAACAATCTGTTGGATCGGGCCCATGGCCGCATGCAGCGCCTGACCGCTGACTTGCGAGAGGCCACGGCAGAACTGCAATCGCAGAACTTTCGTCTCGAACATGATGCGCATCACGACGCACTAACTGGCCTTCCGAACCGTGTCCTGTTCCGTCAGGATCTAGAAACACGGCTGACGGCAGCGCTTTCCGGTGGGCCTTCAGCCGTTATCCTTCTGCTCGACCTCGACGGTTTCAAGGATGTGAACGACACACTTGGACACGACGTCGGCGATATATTGCTGCAAGCCGTTTCGCGGCGGCTGACGCGGCTGAGCCGGAAGGGCGATATTGTCTGCCGTCTTGGCGGCGACGAATTTGCCGTGTTGTCGACCGGCATGACGGAGGAAGATTCACTTGAATTCGCTGCTCGCCTGATGGACGAGATCAGCCGCCCTTACCGGGTCGGAGAGCTGGAAATCAAGATAGGAACCTGCGTCGGCGTGGCCATATCGGAAGGCGAGCCAGACACGGAAGAAATGTTCAAACATGCCGATCTGGCGCTTTATGAAGCCAAGGCCGTGGGCCATGGACATGTCAGCGTCTTCAAATCGGACATGCTGACGCGGCTGCGCGAAAAGAAGTCATTCGAAGCAGATTTGCAAACCGCGCTCCAGAACAACGAAATGGAAGTTTATTACCAGCCGCAGGCAACCACGGACACGCGGGAAATCTGCGGCTATGAAGCGCTGCTACGCTGGACGCACCCCGTGCGCGGCTCGGTTTCTCCGATGGAGTTCATTCCCGTGGCCGAGAAAATCGGCACCATCATGCCGCTAGGCGAATGGGTGCTTAAGACGGCCTGTCAGGACGCGACGCGCTGGAACAAGCCGCTGAAGATTGCCGTCAATCTTTCTCCGGTACAGTTCCGCGACAAGGATCTTGTCCAGACCGTCATGGCGGCGCTTGACGAAACCGGCCTAGACCCACGCAGGCTGGAACTGGAAATCACCGAATCCGTCCTGCTCGACAAGAATGAGCAGACGCTGGAAACCCTGCGTGGCCTGAAAGCGCTCGGCATCCAGATCGCCATGGATGATTTCGGCACGGGTTATTCGTCGCTCGGCAGCCTGAGCGGCTTCCCCTTCGACAAGATCAAGATCGACCGCTCGTTTGTCCGCGATGTGACGACGCGCAGCGATGCGCTTGCCATTGTCGAGCTGGTCACCGGCGTTGGCCGCAGCCTGCGCATGATCACGATCGCCGAGGGCATCGAGACGGAAGAGCAATATGAATGCCTCAAGGGGCTCGGTTGTGATCAGGTGCAGGGTTACCTGATCGGCAGGCCAATGCCTGCAACAGAGCTCGCTTATCTGCATACCAAAAAAGGGCGAGGAAGGACTGTTTCCGGACGCAGCTAACTGCTACCACTAATTATGTGGCAGCAATTAATGTGGTGCGGAAGTGTTGAATGTACATGGGGTCGTTGTACCCATCGAGCCGGGCGAAGTTTCGCCCGTCATCTGGCAGGCGCTGAGCAGCGGCAGCTATGAAGCCAAGGAAGCTCGCTCAATCAAAAAGGCCGTGAAGGCCAGCGACCGGGTTCTGGAGCTGGGATCCGGCATTGGCATCATCACCTCCCTGATAGCACGGATCGACGATGTGGCCGTCTGGGCCTTCGAGGCAAATCCGGCAACCGCCTCGCTTGCGCGGCGCGTGCTCGATGCCAACGGCCACGACAATGTGGTCCTGTCGCAAGGTATTTTGAGCGCCGGCGAAACCGGTACTTTCCGCTTTTACGTGCGCAAGGACCTCTGGATGTCGTCCATGGACGAAAATCAGGGGCCTTATGAAAGCACGATTTCCATCACCTCAACCAATATCGACCAGTTCATCGCCAGCCATGGCATCAATGTACTGGTGATGGATATCGAAGGCGCGGAGCGCGACTTGCTCAAGCTGGCCGAACTGCCGGGCGTCGAGCGCATTTTTCTGGAACTGCACGACCATCTTTACGGTCTGGCTGGCATTCGCGATATCACCCATGCGCTGGCCGAAAAGGGCTTTGCCTATGACCCGCGCGGCTCGCAAGGTCCTTGTGTGCTGTTCGCGAAAGATGACGGCGCGCGCGAATATGAACCGGAACCCGATGCGCCTTTGATGTAAGGCCCGTTCGTTTCAACGAAAACAGCCCCGGTTTGGATCGAACCGGGGCTGTTTTCGTTTTAGAGCGGTTCCTGTTTTAACAGAATCGTCGGAACCGCTCTATCCATTTGTTTTCACGCATTATCCTACGCAAAACCGCTTCGCACTTTTGCTGGAAATGCTCTAGCACTGCTGATCGCGATCAGAAATCGCGCAGCTTGCGTGCCGTGTCCTGCAACAGCGTGAACGCCTCGAAACGGCGATCATGCCATTTTACCCGGTCGGAATCGGGATGGTTGACCTCGCCCAGTTCGGACATGGCTTCCATCGCCGTCGCGAGGTCCGGATAGGCGCCGCCCGCAACTGCACCAAGCATGGCTGAACCAAGCAGAACCGGTTCCGGCGAGGTGGACGCCGCAATGACGAGACCCGTCGTATCGGCCAGCACCTGACGCACCAGATGCGAACGCGCCGCGCCGCCGCTGACAACAATGGTATCCGTCGCAATGCCCTTGGCCTTCTGCGCTTCGACGATCTGGCGCGCACCATAGCCAAGCCCGCAAAGACCGGCCAGATAAAGCGCTGTCAGGCTGTCGATACCGGCATCAAGATCAAACCCGGCGATGACGGCCCGGGCATCCGGGTCCGCGAAAGGCGCACGATTGCCGAGAAACTCCGGCACGACATGAATATCGCCGATGATCTCAGCCGTCTTTGCAGCGCCGCCGCGGGCTTCCACTTCGGAAGCAAGACGGTCTGCCAGACCCTTGCCTTCAGCCGCAGCCTGCTTTTCCGCCTCGGCTGCGAAGGGATGCATATGGATCAGATGATCGATAGCTGCACCTGCTGCCGACTGACCGCCCTCATTGAGCCAGAGTCCTGGCACCATGGCCGAATAATATGGCCCCCAGACGCCGTCCACGAAAACCGGCTGTTCGGTCGTGGTCATGGTGCAGGCCGATGTGCCGAACACATAGGCCATGCGCGACAATACCTTGCCCGCATCGCCGCGCGCGCCGACAGTGCCAATACCGCCCGCATGAGCGTCGATCAGACCGGCGGCAATCGCGATGCCCGGCTTGAGGCCAAGCTCCGCTGCGGCCTGTTCGCTCAGAACGCCAAGCTTTTCACCACCAGCACGAACCTCCGTGCCGATGCGCACAAAACCCTCATCCGCCAGTTCGCCAAGGCCGACTTCGCGGAAATAGGCATCGTCCCAGCGATTTTCATGGCTGAGATAGGTCCATTTGCAGGTGACCGTACAGGCGGAACGAGCAAGACTGCCGCACGACTTCCAGGTGAGAAAATCGGTGAGGTCGAAAAACTGCCAGGCGGACGCAAAACTTTCCGGCTTGTTTTCCTTCAGCCAGAGGAGCTTTGGCGTTTCCATTTCCGGCGAAATGGTGCCGCCGACATAGTCGAGCACCTTGGCTTTGGTCGCATTGATGCGCTCGGCTTGTTCGACCGCACGATGATCCATCCAGACAATGATGTCGCGGGCCGGATCATTCGACGGGCCAACGGCGAGCGGCTTGCCGCCCTCGCCCAGCACCACGAGCGAGCATGTCGCGTCATAGCCGATACCGGCAACGCTGGCCGGATCGATCCCGGCGATCTTCACCGCCTCGCGCACGCTTTCGCAGACGGCCTGCCAGATATTGGCGCTCGACTGTTCAACAATGCTGCCTGCCTCGCGCCACATCGTGATGTCGCGCTTGGCCGAAGCCAGCATTGTCCCCCTGGCGTCGAACACGCCAGCCCGGGCGCTCCCGGTGCCGACATCGACGCCCAAATAATAATGAGTCATGGTCTCCGACCCGTTCTTGAGCATTTCCAGCAAAAGTGCGAAGCGGTTTTGCGTAGGATAATGCGTAAAAACAACAAGATAGAGCGTTTCCCCGATTCCGTTTTAACCGGAACCGCTCTTGAAGAAATTACAGATCGAGGCTCTGCGGCACGATGACGAGATCGCGAATGGTGATGTTGCGCGGACGCGTCAACATAAACATGACCGATTCAGCCACTTCCTTCGGCTCCATCAGGCTGCCATTGGCCAGTGCTTCTTCAAGCTTTGCCTTCGGCCAGTCGCTGATCAGCGCGGTCACGACCGGGCCGGGCAGAACACCCCCAACGCGAATGCCATGCGGAGCGACCTGACGGCGAACGGTATGCACGAAAGCCTGCACGGCATGTTTGGAGGCCGTATAGATCGGCTCCCAGATCACCGGCACAACACCGGCCACCGAGCTGGTCATGATGATGTCGCCCGTCTTGCGCTCCATCATATGCGGCAGCACGGCATGAACCGTGCGGAACGCCGCATTGATGTTGAGGTTCAACATGCGATCCCAGGCGTCCGGATTACCTTCCCAGAGCGGGCCGCCGATATAAGCGCCCGCATTGGCATGGAACACATCGAGCTGACCGGCCTGTTCGAGAATCTGCGGCACCATGGTGGCGACCGATTCCGGGCTGAGCAGATCAATGACCAGCGGCTTTGCCTTATCGCCAAGCTCTGCGCATTTTTCCTTCAGCGCCTTCTCGTCACGATCAACGAGAAACACAGTCATGCCTGCTTCGATCATATGCTTTGCGCATTCAAAGCCGATGCCGGAAGCCGCGCCGGTAACCGCTGCAACTTGTCCTTTGAGATCCTGGGCCATTTGGAGAATCCTTCTATTTGTTAGGCGCGACCGTGCGACTGGCGCGAGCGGCGTGCAAGAGAATCGACAATCACAGCAATTGCCAGCACGGCACCGGTGATCATATAGCGAAGCGACGACGACAGATCGAGCAAGGTCAGACCGCTGGCAATCGACTGGATGACGATGATGCCGAGCAGGGCCGACCATGCGCTGCCGCGACCGCCGAACAGGCTGGTGCCGCCAATAACCGCTGCCGCAATGGCGTTGAGGTTGACGTCGCCCGTACCGGCCTGCTGGCTGGACGATGCCAGACGCGATGCGGCCAGAATGCCGCCCGCTGCAGCGAGCACCGAACAGGTGACGAAGGCAGAGATATAGATGAAGGTGACGTTGATACCGGCACGGCGTGCGGCTTCACGATTGCCGCCGACGGCCTGCATGGCGCGGCCCCAGCGGGTGCGGGTCAGCGCATAGTTCATGGCAACCACAAGTGCCACAAACAGGCCGAACATCCACGGCACGCCACGCGACTGGTTGAGATAGAATACCGCGCCACCGACAATGAGTGTGATGACGATGGCCTTGAATGCGATCCCGGCGACGGACGGAGCCGAAAGCCCCGCTTCACGACGACGCTGCGCCGAGCGGAAACCCGTGAAGAAGATCGCGAGGCCCGCAATCAGCGCCAGCGCATAGGAGAGCGGGCGCGGCATCACCAGAAGCTGGCCGAAGCTGACGAGCCAGGAGCCGTAAGGCAGATTGATCGAGCCAGTATTGCCGAGGAGATAGAGCTGCAAACCGAGTGCTGCGAGCAGACCCGCCAGCGTCGACACGAAGCTTGGCATGCTGAAGCGGTTATAAAGGAATGCATAGAGCAGGCCGATCAGCGCGCCCGCGCAAAGGGCTGCGACAATCGCCAGCGCCACCGGCCAGCCATTATTGACCCACAACACGCCGACTATGGCCGAGGCAAGACCGCTGACGGAGCCGACCGACAGATCAATTTCGCCGAGCATCAGAATGCACACGATGCCGAGCGAAATGACACCGATGGTCGAGCAATCGAACAGCAGGTTCACAAGGTTATTGCTCGACAGGAAAACCGGGTTCAGCGTCTGGAACACCGTCCAGATGATGACGAGGCCGACAATAACGGGAAGCGAGCCGAGGTCGCCCGAGCGGACGCGGTCGAAGAAGCTGCGCAGCGCGCCCGAAACGCCTTCATCATGACGCACGCGGGCATCCTGCCGGTCGAGGGGGGTATTTCCGGTTGTCTGGTTCATTATGCTTCTCCCCGGTCATGGGCGTCATCGTGGTGTGCCTGACGTCGTTCGGCACGGCGGGAAACGGAATTGCTGGTTGCGCCGGTGATGGCGGCAACCAGTTCCTCGTTCGATGAATCCGGATAGAAAACACCGTTATTGCGACCGAGACGCAGCACCACAATCCGGTCTGCGACAGCGCGCACATCTTCCATATTATGGCTGATCATCAGCACGCCTAGACCGCGATCACGCACGCGCTCGATCAGATCAAGCACTTCCGCCGTCTGCGCGACGCCAAGTGCGGCGGTCGGTTCGTCGAGCATGATGAGCTTTGGATCGAGCAGCAGCGAGCGCGAGATCGCGACGGTCTGCCGCTGGCCGCCCGAAAGCGAGGCGACGGGCTCGCGGACGCTGGGGATACGGGCAGAAAGCTCATTCAAAAGCTTCCAAGCCTTGATTTCCATCGACACTTCATCGAGACGGTAGGGGCTAAGCTCCCGGCCAAGAAAAATATTGGCCACAACATCGAGATTTTCGCACAGCGCCAGATCCTGAAAGACCGTCGCTATGCCAAGGTCGAGAGCAACGCCCGGCGAGGACAGCACAACCTTCTCGCCATTGAATTCTATCGTACCCGAACTCGGCTGGTGCACACCGGCGAGCGTCTTGATGAGCGTGGATTTTCCGGCGCCATTGTCGCCAACCAGCGCCACCACTTCGCCCGGATAGACTTCCAGATCGATATCGGTCAGCGCAGAAACCGCGCCGAAATTCTTGGAAATGCCGCTGAGGCGCAGCACGGGCTGCGACGATGACGTCGCCGCTTTGTTTTCCTGGGACATTTTTCACTTTCCCCGACATATCGCACGATATGCCTTTGCGCACGAAACACAGCACATCCCGAAAAATGTGAAACGGCTTTCGGACAAGATGTGCGTAAAAAAGGAAGCCCGACCGGAAAACCGGCCGGGCGGATCGTTGGCTTAGTTCGTGATACCGAGCTTCTTGCAGCCATCGGCATAGCGATCAACGCACAGCGTTGCTGCGGGCACGACGTTCTTGTCGATGATTTCGGCCTTGAGGTTTTCAGCCGTCACAACCGCCGGGACGAAAAGCTTTGACGGCGTGTTGTAGAGCGTCGTTTCAGCCTTCGGCGTCTCGCCGTTCAGCAACTGGGCGGCAATGCGCGCAGCTTCCGAAGCAACGATTTCAGACGGCTTGTTGATGGTGTTGAACTGGTCACCCGAAATGATCAGCTGAAGCGCCGCAATCGTCGCGTCATTGCCGGTGATCGGCGGCAGCGGATCGATGCCCGCAGCCTTCATGGCAGCAATCGCACCGCCTGCGGTGCCATCATTGGCAGCCACAATGCCGACGATCTGGTCGTTGAAGCGGGTGATCTGGCCACTCGCCCACTGCTGAGCCTTGCTTGGCGCCCATTCCGGCGTGTCATATTCGGCCAGCGTCTTGTAACCGCTGTCCTTCAGACCGGCATGAATGCCTTTCTTGATGAGACCGGCAGCCGCATCGGTCGGCGAACCGTTGATCTGAAGAACACCGCCCTTGTCGGTCGGCACGTTCTTGGCCTTCAGGTCCTTGATGAGCGATTCAGCAATCGACTTGCCAATGGCTTCATTGTCGAACGAGACGTAGAAATCCGACGTCGCATCCGGGATCGGACGGTCATAGGCGATGACCTTGATATCCTGCGACTGGGCCAGCTTCACGAGCGAAGCGGCTGCTGCCGTGTCGACAGCATCAAGAACGATCACCTTGGCGCCCTGCGAAATGACCGAATTGAACTGCTGCTGCTGCTTGGTCGCATCGCCATCGGCGTTGAGATAAAGCACCTTGCAGCTTTCGCAGAGCTTCTTCATTTCTGCTGCAAAACCGGGGAAATCGCGCTCTTCATAGCGCGTGGATGCCTGATCCGGCATCAAAAAGCCGACCACCGCGTCCTTGACTTCCGCATGAGCCGTCGTAGCGGCCATCATCAGCACGCCAGCCAGCGCGCCTGTCATCTTCGATACCTTCATGACTCTCCTCCTAGTGATTGTCTGTTTTTCTGGCATCCGACCGGGAATTTCGCCTGCAAGAGACGGCTTTACATGCGCTGAAGCCAACGGCTCGCTCGCCGGACATCCTCGAAAATACAATCCGTTTTCGAAAGGATGTGCGTGAGCACGGATATCTAGAGCGCCGATCCGATTCAAACAGATCGAAACGCGCTCCAAGCAGCCGTTTTCAGAAATTCACGCGCTTCGCATTGCCTCCACCTGCCAGCGCCGCCATCTCCCGTAAGGCGGCGGCATCTCGTCCCCGGCCTCTTCCCGGTTGGAGATGCTGTAACTTTGCACAACAATTTGCACAATCGATTGTGCAAGCTGATAATGCGCCAGCACCCAAAATCTGTCAACACGATTCAGCGGGGTATGCGATGACGATGTCGGAGTGCTTGTAACAAAACGAGCTTGGGAAAACGCAGCGCAGTTCCCGTCAGAGCTGCGCCAGCAGCATGTATTTATTTGATATCTTTCAGACTATCCACCGGCAGCGCGATGGCCGAACGCGGCGCAATTAATCTGGGCATAACCAGATGCAGCTCCGGTTCCGTGACGTGCTTTTCCATCAGATCGAAGGCTTTGGCGATCATGCCTTCCACGTCCTGCTGAATTGAAATCACCGGGAACGACAGGAAAGATGCAAAGGGGTCGTAGTCGTAACAGCCAACCACGAGATCGTTGAGCTGCTCGTGCGGATGCTCGACCATATAGCGCAGCAGACCCTCAAGATTGATCGAGGAATTGACGAACAGACCACGCGGCAACCGACCATGATGCTTGCGATAGTCATCGAGCGCTCGCAGCGTATTCGACGGCGAATAGCCGGTGTGGAAAACGCAATTTTCCGGATCGGAACCCAGCACTGCCTGCTTGGTATGATGAAAACCGCGAATACGCTGGCGGGTGGATTCGTCGTTGCGTCCGCCGAACAGACAAAGCTCCATCGGCTGCAAAGGTTCGCGATCGGCAAAATGCGCGATGATCGCTTCCGTCAGCATGCGGCCACCGGCGAAATTGTCGGTGGTTACCGATGGAGCCTTCGCTCCCGGCAGATCGATATTCACATGGGGGATCGCCGCCTGCTCGCATAGTTCATGCAGGCTGTCCGGGTCCGTTGCGCCGCAAATGAACAATTCATCGATGGAATAGGAAATCAGCGTTTCCGCCGTTTCGCGTTCTTCGTCCGGGTCGCGCCCCGCGCTGACCACGACTGGGCACAGGCCCCGCGCGCGGACATGCGCTTCGAATGTCTGCGCCATGGAAGAGAAAAAGCGGTTGTCATGCAAAGGCAGCAGCAGCCCGACAAGGCCGGAGCGGGAATGACGCAACCCCTGTGCCTGACGATTGGCGGTGTACTGGTGCTGTTCGGCAAGATTGAGGATAGACTCCGCCGTCGCCTGGCTGATCCTGCGCTTGCGCCACGTACCATTGAGCACGGCACTCACCGTAGAAGGCGAGCTTCCCGACAGAACAGAAAGGTCGTAAATCGTCGCCTTCTTCTTGTCGCGGCGCATTCTGTCTCCCTCATTTCGCAATATAGAAATATCGATGATCAGCGGAAACTGGAACAGGTTTCTCTGCTTGCTGATGCTGGACCCACAGAGTTGACGTTCAGCGGTTCATCCGGCTTTACCCGATGCGACAGCAATCATGTTTCGCGACACCCCGGTCAATCGCGTCGATAAACTTCACGCATGGCGCAGTTTTTAGCATCGCATTCCTTAAGCGAGCAATCTGGTCAGCTACAATATTCCCTGAACACATTGCGCTGCTCCAAGCGTCCGGTTGTGCAGATCGGGCGCAGGGCTGCCATGCCAAACGCTGGAAGAAGGGTCTCTCATGTCCACCAATGGAAAGCCGCTCGATTTTCTCTGGTTCATCCCGTCTTCGGGTGACGGCACCTATCTGGGGACCGACGCGCTGAGCCGCCCTTCCGACCCCGCCTATTTCAAGGAGATCGCGCAGGCAGCGGATCGCCTCGGTTATTCCGGCGTTCTCATCCCGACAGGGGTTGCATGCGAAGAATCCTTCGTTCTGGCCGCTAATCTTGCCGCCTATACGGAAAAACTGAAGTTTCTCGTAGCGATCCGTCCCGGCGTCGCCTCGCCTGCTTATTATGCCCGCCTCGCCTCAACACTCGACCGCGTGTCTCACGGCAGGCTTCTTCTCAATATCGTCGTTGGCGGCAGCCAGCAGGAACTGGCTGGCGACGGCATTTTTCTGCCACATGACGAGCGGTACGACCATGCCGACGAATTCTTTCAGGTGTTCAACGATCTGATCGAAACCGGCCATGGCAATCTCGACGGCAAATACATCAAAGCCCACGATGCAGCACTTGGCCTGCCGCCGGTGCAAGCCCGCCCGCCCATCTATTTCGGCGGTTCGTCACAGGCCGGTATCGATTTTTCCGTTGGTCTCGTCGACAAATATCTGACCTGGGGCGAGCCCCCGGCACAGGTCGGCAAAAAGATCGCCGCCGTTCGCAAAGCGGCCAAGGCAAAAGGCCGCGACGACCAGATATCCTTCGGCATTCGTCTTCACTTCATCGTTCGCGAAACGGATGATGAAGCGTGGGAAGCTGCCGACCGTCTCATTTCGCATCTCGATGATGAAACCATCGCCGCAGCCCAGCAGGTCTTCCTGAAAAACTCCGATTCTGTCGGTCAGGCCCGCATGGTCGCCTTGCACAACGGACGCCGCGACAAGCTGGAAGTATCGCCCAATCTTTGGGCGGGCATCGGCCTCGTCCGCTCCGGCGCCGGGACCGCACTGGTCGGGTCGCCGCAAACCGTTGCCGCCCGCCTGCGCGAATATCAGGCACTGGGCATCGATACGGTAATCGCCTCCGGCTATCCGCATCTGGAAGAAGCCTATCGCGTTTCCGAACTCCTGTTTCCCGAACTGGGACTGGAAGGACCACGCAACCAGATCCGCTCGTCCTTTGGCAAAAAACAGGTCTTTGGCGGCGGCGGACATGGGGGTAATGTAAAGGTCGCTTCCGGCTCGTGAGATTTGAAATGCTGACGAAAGCCCATACCGGCACCGTCGCCATTATCGGCGGCGGCTTTACAGGCGCAGCCGTCGCGCTGCATCTGGCGCGTCAACTGCCCTACCACCAGCATGACGCCAACTGGCAGATCGTGGTGATTGAACCGCGCGAGAAGCTTGGACGTGGCTTGGCCTATGACACGCTGGAACCGGTGCATCGCATCAATGTGCCCGCTGACCGGATGTCCATTCTGCCCGACGAGCCGCAGGATTTCAGCAACTGGCTTGCGGAAACCGGGATACTGGAAAGCGATCCGGATGCTTTCAGTCTGGACGGCGCGCCCTTCCCTGCCCGTACAGTCTTCGGGCTTTATGCATCGTCGAGACTGGAGCCTCTGATTGAGGCCGGGCGCGTGGAACACCGCCGCACCCGCGCCGTCCATGCGACCAAGGATAACGGCTTCTGGACAATCGAAACCGAAGATGGCGAGCCTGTTGTTGCTGATGTCGTTGTATTGGCAATCAGCCATCCCGCTCCATCCCTGCCGGCTGTGCTGGAGCCGGTCAAGGAGCATCCCGGGCTGATTGCCGACGCGACGCGCCCCGGCGCGCTGGATAATGTCCAGTCAGACGACCGCGTGCTGGTGGTGGGCAACGGGTTGACGGCAGCCGACGTCATCGCCACGCTGAAAGCACATGGCCATAAGGGGCAGATCGTTTCGATTTCCCGCCGCGGCCTCCGTTCTCGCGGCCATCCCCGCACCACCCATGACCCTTATGGCGACTTCATCGCCCAACCGTCGCTCAGCGCTTCAAAATTGTTGCATCGGGTCCGCAAAACCATCGAGGCTGCTCAGGCCGAAGGGTTGAGCTGGCATCCGGTTCTCGATGCGGTTCGCCTTCAGGGACAGGACATCTGGCAGGCTTTGCCCGTTTCAGAACGCCGACGCATCGCGCGGCATGTTCGCCCGTTTTGGGACGTGCATCGCTTCCGCATTGCGCCTCAGGTGGAAAACGCTCTGGATCGCGCTGTCGTCGATGGCAGCCTGTCTGTCCGTGCGGCCTCCGTTCGCAGCGCGGCTGCTTCTGGCGACATTTTGCGTATCGGCCTCAAGGACCGTCGCACAGGCGAACTCGATATTCTCGACGTGGACAAGGTCGTCGTCACCACTGGCCCCGGCCATGGCGGCATTCTCGGATCGCAGCCGTTGCTTTCAACCCTTGCCGAAGCAGGACATCTGGCTCCTTGCCCAACCGGCCTTGGCCTTCTCTGTGACCGGCAAAGTCATGCCATCTCTCCATCGGGCTACGCCGATGAAACATTGTTGATCGCCGGACCACTGGCACGAGGAACCTTTGGCGAGCTGATGGGGTTGCCGCAGGTTAGTGAACATGCCGTTCTCGTTGCCGGGATCATTGCCACGTTGATTGCTGAACAAGACCGCGCCCTTGAAAAGGCCGCAGTCTGATCTTTCAGGATTTGGCTGGCTGTATGCGAGCCAGGTGATCGTGAATATGCTGGTGCAGGTTGGAAGCCGACATGGGGTCATGCCCCGGCACCTGTTTCAGCTCGCGCAAATCCTGCGGCGAAACATCATAGCGATCCTTGAACAACCGGGTGAACTGCGCCCGGTCCGAGAAACCACATTTATAAGCGATCTCTTTCAGTGTTTCCGCCTTGCCTTTGCTATGGATGAGGTAGCGGTAAGCCAGGTCCAGACGCTTTTGGCGGATCAATTTGGTAATGCCATCATCCCGCTCGAATTGCCGGTACAGATGCGAGTGTGAGAGTTTGAAATGCGCCATGATGGTCTTGGGGCTCAAACGCTGGTCGCGAATATTCAGATCGATATAGTCCATCACTCTTTGCCGCATTGATTGATCAATGGCGCTCGATTGCGCGGGAGATAGCGCCACGCCATTCACGGCCGCCACCAGCAACAGGACAAGCGCTTCCTTGATCCCCGGGATTTCATTTTCCTGAATGAAGTCGAGGGCACCATCCAGACTCAAAATGAAGTCGAACAGCACCTGATTGATGTTCAAGTTCCGCGGCAAAACCAGCCCATGAAGATCCTTTGACGGAAACCATTTATTCAGTTCAAAACGCGGTATGGCCAGTGTTACCCGCGAACCAGCTTCCTTTCGACTATCCAGCACTTTGGTAAGGTCCATGAAAAACATGTCACCGGGCTGAACATAAACATTCCTACCGTCGAAATCGCCGGTATATTCCCCTGACAGGACAAGCTGGAGCAGGCAGATATCCAGATCGGTGCGTGCAATCATCTCCGGCGTCCGCCGACAAATCTGCTCATTGAACGTCGTGTCGCCCAGAACCATGCTGTCGAAAAGCCGCGAGCGGATTGTCCCGATCAGTTCAGTCTCGCCATTCTCGTCCGCAGGAGAAACTTCATATATGAGTTTCGATACTTCCTGCCAGAAAGCATTGCGAGATTTTTCATCCACCATATCGGTCGAGAGAAAAAATTCCGGCACAATTTACCAGCCTTTCTTCAAGCCACTCACAAATATTGAGGGCATTTATTACTTCCTAAAACCTGCGGTAGAGCGCCAGGCAATCGTTCCAAATGACAGGCTCCGACCGTACTCATGAATTTTTCACGAAAAAACTAATCAGAATGAAGCAAAGAGAACCCGTAACAGGAACATCCACTTTTATAGCTCCCTACAAATATAAGCTTTTCGATTTCTATTTCCAAATAAAATCTAATATCTTTCTCCGTGTATTAGATAGAGATAATATTTAATACAATATGGGACAAATACGTATTGCCTCCCTTCAGTTTTTACATATAGCTCATAGTCGAGGAGAATATGTATACATGTTTCATTATGAAACATGTAGAACCTTACAGATATGTAGAGACTAATTTCTTCCAAAGGCAGTTTCTTAACAATCGGAAAAGCTCGCGCTTTTCGGAATCTGGATTTCTGCCACTCTCATGCTGGCCACCCAATCCTTTCAGATACAGGATCTCGCGAATGGACCACGATCAGTCAAGCCGGTTTAGCTTTTCACGGCGTTCGTTCTTAAAGGCGGCAGGAGCTTCTGCAGCCGCCGCCCTTGCTCCGGAAATTGCCCTTGCAGAGGACAAAACTTTTCCAACCGGTTTCAAATGGGGTGCAGCATCAGCAGCCGCACAAGTCGAAAGTCGAGTAGGGCGCGGTCGTAGCAACTGGGATGTTTTCGCAGATATCTCTGGAGGCATTCGCGACGGTTCATCCAACGACACGAATACACAATTTGAATTGCGTTATGGTGAGGAACTGTCACTGCTCTCCCAGGCCGGCTTTAACGCTTTCCGCTTTTCATTCTACTGGTCACGCATCCAGCCGGAAGGACCGGGAGCTCCGAACATAGCGGCACTGGATCTCTATGACCGGATGATCGATGAGATGCTCCGGTTAGGTCTTGACCCTATGGCGACCATTGTCCATTTCGAAACTCCCCTCTGGGCTGGCGACTTTCGCGACCGTGGCATGGTCAATCGTGCTGCGGATTATGCCGATATTGTCACGCGTAAATTCGGCGATCGTATCAAGCTGTGGATTGCCATGAACGAGCCTGGCACTGTCTCTACCTTCGGCTACGGATCGGGCCGCTTTGCGCCGGGTTACATATCCCTGAATGCGATGGGAGAAGCGATCCATCATCAAAATGTTGCTCAGGGCCTTATTATTTCCACCGCGCGAACAAATCTACCAAAAGATGCCAAGGTCGGCACTACACTCAACCTTCAGACTATTCGCGCCAAGTCGGGTAGTCCAGAGGACGAGAAAGCTGTCAGATTGATGGATGCCTACTCGAACACCGCTTATCTCGATCCTCTATTTGGCAAAGAGTACCCAGATGAAGTTCGTGCTCTAGTAGCTCCGCTCATTCAGCCGGGCGACATGGAAAACATCGCCGCAAAACCCGACTTCCTAGGTGTGAACTATTATTCGCGCTTTTATGTCAAAGCAGAACCACGTTCTCCTCTCGGTTTCATACAGGACGCACCACCAGATAATCTCAAACTTACAAAGTATCTGCCCTATGAACCCGATGGGTTCTCGGAAACGCTGTTGCGAGTCCATAACGGCTATGGCGCCCCTGATATTTATGTAACTGAGTTCGGCTTCACCGTCGAAGAGCCAAACGAGATAAGTGGCATTATTGAAGACAGAACACGGGTTGAGTACATCAAGGGCTATCTTCAAGAAGCTTACAACGCGATTCAGAAAGGCGTTAGGCTGAAGGGTTTGACTTACTGGTCTTCCACCGACAATTGGGAATGGAATGAAGGACATACCAAGAATTTTGGGCTAATTAAAGTTGACTTCGGGACACAGAAGCGGACACCGAAGCGCAGCCTCGAGTATCTTGGAAAATGCAGCAAAACAAACAGCATTGTCTGACTGCCACGCGAGAGAACGCATTCCATCAGAAACAAAATAATAAATCTGCGTTCTAAATATTCGAACAAGACTATGTCTCCATCAATGGGCTAACTCAACAATTTTGTCATTTTCGATATCTGCTGGATACCTGTTCTACTAAACAGTTAATTTCAATCCTAATCGGCGGCATATTTTAAAAGAATATTCGGTGAATTTTCAAGTCATTGCAAGGCTGTCTGCCAGCTGAATAGAAGGGGCAAATCCAAGCAGCAGTCGCCAGTCGTTAATGGTTTGACATACGCACATTGTTGGAGGGAGCGAATGGCTCGTGGGTGGTATTTTCTCGTTGCCGGAACAATTCTCGCTACATTTTTGACTGTCGAAGCACGGGCCGAAAACGTCAGCGACAGGATTGAGTTGCAGCATGGATGGCGTCTTATCCAGGATGAGGACGCCAAGGCAGCGCAAGTGGATGTTCCGAATACGCTGCTGGGCGATAAGGGCTATGCCATTCAGACCATGCCATCCACTGTTCTGAATACACTCAGCAAGGCCGGTGTCTACAAGGACATCTACTATGGCGACAATCTTGCCAAGGTGGACAATACGCTCTGGAAGCACCAGTGGTGGTACCAGACCAAGCTAAACATTCCAGAAGGTCATGACCACTATACGCTGATTTTCAACGGACTGAATTATCGCGGTGAAATCTGGTTGAATGACCAGAAAATTGCGGGGCCTGACGCAGTTGTCGGCATGAGCCGCAAGTACGAATTTGACGTCACACGATATGTCCATCCCGGCATAGATAATCTGTTAGCAGTCAAGATTACGCCAGAGCAACGTACACCGAGCCTGACGTTGGGCGATACGCCTGGATCGGGTAAGCATGAAGGCGTGGACCTGACCGATACCTGGATGGATTGGATCAATCTCAAGTATTTTGGTGATCCTTCAACCAAGACCTCCTTCGTTCCCGATAAGGGTGCAGGGATCTGGCGCAAGGTCTATCTGACTTATGGCGGTGACGTAGCTCTGCGTGATCCCTATGTCAAAGCCGACTTGAAGGTGCCGGATCTTCAAACAGCCAAGCTCGATGTCTATGCCAATCTCGTCAATCGCTCATCCAAACCCGTCACAGGCGTGCTGAGCGGCGAGATCACCCGCGAAGGCAAACCCAGCATTCGTCTTGAAAAGACCGTTACCCTCAACGGAAACGAAACCCGGGAAGAAAGCTTCACGCCCGAGCAGATAAAGGCTTTGACAATCGACAAGCCCGATGTCTGGTGGCCTTATACATGGGGCAAGCCGAACCTTTACAATTTGAAGCTCACCTTTCGCATCGGTGACAAGGTTTCCGACACCGCGACGACCGATTTCGGCATACGCAAGATTACGCAGCACCGCGACAAAACTCAGCTATTTCCGAAGTTCAAAAGCCCCGGTAGTTTCTACATCAAGGTCAACGGTCGCGATTATCTGATCCGCGGCGCAGCCTACACCCCCGACCTGTTGTTCGACAACAATCCGCAGCGGGATCGCGATATCATCCGCTATGCGAAAGACCTTGGCATCAACATGCTGCGATGGGAAGGCAAGTTTGCCGATGATGATGTGCTCGAACTCGCCGACAAGGAAGGCATTCCCGTTATGCGCGGCCTCATGTGCTGCGGGTCATGGGAACTGTGGAGCCATTGGGACGAGGAAGATCGCGCAGTAGCCTATGCCACCGTCCGGGATATGATCACTGATTTTCGTTCGCACGCATCGGCATTTATCTGGACAAATGGCAGTGACGGTCTTCCGCCTGCGGATATTCTGGAGAAATACCATAGCATCTTGAACGAACTGCACTGGCAGAACTCCGTCGTTGATACTGTTTCAGCACGCAACCAAGACTGGAGCGGTGTACATATGGCGGCGCCCTATTCCTGGCGCTCACCTGCTTTCTGGTTCAAGGGCGATATAGTTGGTGCGATGGGTTCCGTCGCCGAAGCAGGCAATGATGAGACTGTTCTGCCGCTGGACAGCCTCAAGAAATTCTTGCCCGAGGATAAGCTCTGGCCGATTAATGACTTCTGGTACATGCGCGCTGGGTCTGCACCCGGCAACAGCACACTCGAAAGCGCCAAAGCCGCCGTTGAAAATCGATATGGCCCAGCGAACAGTGTCGAGGATTTTGCTCGCAAGGCGCAGCTCATTGCCTATGAGAATGTCCGCGCTCAAAATGAAACCTATGGCGCGCTTGGCTGGGACACCCACAAGATGACGATCTTCTGGATGCTCAATAGCCACTGGCCGTCGTTCTTCGGCCATCTCTTCGACTATTACATGAAACAAGGCGGGGGGTATTTTGGTGCCAAGAAGGCTTTACAGCCACTGGGCGTGGTTTTCGACGGCTATGCAACGGGCGATCGCTCCAAAGCCAACATATACTTCGTCAACCAGACGCTGGAAAATCAGAAGAACTTGATCGTCTCAGCGCGCCTATATGACATCAACGGCAAGCTCCAACACGAAAAGAACGTGAACGTCAAAGACGCAGAATCCGGCACGTCCGCTGTCGCTATGGCCCTGCCCCGTTATGAAGACATGGGCACGGTCTATTTCGTGCGATTGCAGATCCGCAATAGTAAGAATGGCGTGCTCGCAGAGAACACTTATTGGCAGTCAGCCAAGGAGGATATTCCCGAAGACATGGATCCGAACAACATGATGGACGCCATGATCCTGAAGCAGAAACAATGGGCCGACTTTACTCCGCTCAACACAATGCCGAAGGTGGAGCTCCAGACAGAACTCAGGGAAATCGAGCCGCAAGGGGACTTGCGACGGCTCCGGATTTCGCTGACCAATCCAACCGATCACGTCGCTTTCTTTGTGCGAGCCCAGCTACAGAAGGATCGTAATTCCGGTGAGATTCTGCCGATCACCTATGACGATAATTACGTCACGATCTATCCCCGAGAGACCCACGAAATCACCGCGGAAGTCAGCAAGACACAGATTGAAGGGCTGAACCCGATGGTCGCAATCGAAGGCTACAACCTCCGCTGATTACTGCTGACATAAACATACCGCCAAACATCTAGACTGGAGCAGGCTCATGACATCGGTGGTCGGACGCATCAAGCCCCTTCTTTGTTTCATGCCAATGGTGTTGCTCTGTTTCAGTGCGCAAGCGGCCGAAAACGGGCTCGGCTTCTATCTGTTGGGATCAAAAGGCCCCCTCGCGGCAATCCTGCCTGCACCGGGCGTCTATCTGCAGAATGACACATATTTTTACCGAGCAAGTGCTGGTGCGTCGGCACCTCTGCCGCTTGGCGGGGTCGTTGGCTTTGGTGTCGATGCCAAAGCCGTGGTCGATCTGCCGACCTTCATATGGTCCACGCCCTACGAGCTATTGGGAGGGCGGCTAGCCTTCGGTCTGACCACCCCCTTCGGCCATCAAAATGTCGATGCCGATCTGGTGTATGGTCCCTATTCCGGCGACATCGATAATGGCGTCACCAAGATCGGTGATCCTATTGTCACCACAACAATTGGCTGGAGTGATGGTGACTTCCATTGGAGTCTCAATGGAATGGTCAATATCCCTATTGGCGACTATGAGAGAAACTCGCTCGCTAACATTGCCTTCCATCGTTGGGCTGGAGATATGTCTGCCGCTGGTACATGGCTTGATCCGGCGCGCGGCCTCGATATATCGGGCGTTGTAGGCTTTACCCTCAATGGAGAAAATCCCGAAACAGATTACCGCACGGGGACTGAATTCCACATCGAAGGCGCTATCTCGCAATATCTCTCGAAACAGTTTTCGCTAGGCGCCATCGGTTACTATTACCAGCAGATCAGCGATGACAGCGGCAGCGGCGCGATACTCAGCGGTTACCGCGGACGTGTTGCAGCGCTAGGTGTCACCGCCAGCTACAACTTCGAACTCGACGCAACACCGGTACAAGCGCGGGTAAAGCTTTTGCGTGAGTTCCATACGGAAAACCGTGTCGAAGGCACATCTGCTTTTCTCACATTGTCAGTTCCGCTTTATGTCAGCAAGTGATGGGACGCGTTACCCCATCATTCAGAGTGTTGGTCTGATGTTCTTTATAAAGGTAACGTCCAGGGGCAGGACACCAATGACTGGTATCTGATCTCCAAGAAAACGCCAGAGGACCCCGAACCAAAACCGGAGGCCAAGTTGCAAGCTGGCGCACCGGTCTATGAGGCCTATACGCAGCATCTGCTCGGCATGAACGAGGTCTCGACGCTGCGCCAGCGCGCCGGCAATCGTGTATGGGTGGGACAGACGGCAGAGCCTGTCAAAGCAGCCTCAATCGGTAATGGTGTCTGGGGCCGCATCGAAGGCGCACACAATCGCCTCGAACCAGATCGCACGACGACCGGCACACAAACGCGCCAGAACGTCTTCAAGATGCAGGCCGGTATCGATGGCGAATTTCTGGAGAATGAACAGGGCAACCTGATCGGCGGCATCTTCGGCCAGTATATGCATGGCAAGACCAGAACATCGTCACGCGACTTTGTATCCGGCGACATTTCGACCGACGGTTACGGTCTCGGCGGGACGCTGACATGGTATGGCGAAAACGGTTTCTATGCCGACGCACTGACACAGGCCACCTGGTACGACAGCGACCTGACCACATCAGCCGAAGGTGCAGCCGCACTTGCCACGGGAAGCCGCGCTTTCGGCTATGTGGTTTCGCTGGAAAGCGGCCAACAGTTGTCCATCAACGACCGCTGGTCCGCCACGCCGCAAGGGCAACTGGTCTATTCGTCAGTAGATGCCGACGACTTCATCGACGGTTTCGGTAGCGCCGTCCGGCTTGATCGCGGCGAAAGCCTGCAAGGCCGTTTCGGCCTCAATCTCGATTACGCGTCCTCCTGGCAAAACCCCAAGGGGACAACCGACCGCGCCAATCTCTATGGGATCGCCAACCTTTATTACGAATTCCGCGACGGAACCCGTGCCGATCTGGCAGGTGTCAGTCTGGCAAGCCGTCAGGACCGTCTGTGGGGTGGTCTGGGCGTCGGCGGCACCTATAGCTTCGACAATGAACACTATTCCCTGTTCGGCGAGGGGCTGATCAACACCAGCCTGAACAATTTCGGCAACAGCTACGCGTTGAAAGGCAATGTCGGATTCCGTGTCCACTGGTAACAGAACAACGGAGCAGCTTCGCGATCACGAGGCCGCTCTCAATTTTGTTACAGTCCGGATTGAACCAAATCGCCAGAGCCGCGTTTATTAAGCATTCGTTAACCATAACGGAGGCTGTCATGCTCTGGTACTACAGACTGGAAAGCAGTTTTGCCGCCGCATTCGTGATCGCTGCGGCAGTCACACTCTGGTTAATGTGAGGCGGAGGCCTTTACCGCCCACTTTATCCATCATCACAACAACGGAGGACCACCCTATGCAGTGGCTCCATTGGATTGCGTTTGGAATGATTGCCGCCATGCCTGTTGTCGTGTTCGGCATTACCTATCTTGAAGTCGGTCGCAAATGATCTTTGTTAAGCTGGCAAGGCAAAATCTGTCTTCGGGCAGGTGATGCCTTGCATGCATAATGTCGTTCTCTTTCATGAGACGCAGAACCACAATTTCGGATGACTTCTGTGTATGCAGCCCTTATGCACAGGAGAACGATTTTTGCTGGTTTTGCTGCATGAAAGGACATCACGATGAGCGACGCCATCCTGATTACGGTCGATGAACTGTTCGAACTCGTGAAGGACACCCTCCGCAACGCCAAATTCAGCGACGCCCATGCAAGCGCAATCGCGCGCACCATCGTGGCGGCAGAGCGCGATGGCTGCAAATCGCATGGCATTTACCGTATCGAGGGCTGCCTGCGCACCGTCAAAAGCGGCAAGGTGGTCACCGACGCCGTGCCGGTACTGACCGTGGATGACAGTGCAGTCGTGCGCGTCGAGGCCCATGGCGGCTTTGCCAATCTCGCTTTCGAAACCGGCAAACCAGCGCTCATCGAACGGGCCCGCAAGCTCGGTTTGGCTGCTCTCGTCATCAATGATTGCACCCATTTCGCCGCCCTGTGGCCGGAAGTGGAAGCGCTGGCCGACGAAGGCCTCGCCGCCATGGCCATGTGCCCAAGCTATGCGACCGTTGCGCCTGCGGGCGGCACCAAGCCTCTGCTCGGCACCAACCCTTTTGCCTTCGGCTGGCCGCGCCCGGGTGAAAACCCCTATGTGTTCGATTTTGCAACCAGCGTCGCAGCGCGCGGCGAACTGGAACTTTACCGCCGCGCTGGCAAGCAATTGCCGGAAGGCTGGGCTGTCGATGCCGACGGCAAACCGACCACCGATCCGGAAGCCGCCCTTGCTGGCGCGATGCTGCCCTTCGGCCAGCACAAGGGTTCTGCCATCTCGACCATGATCGAACTGCTGGCTGGTTCCATGATCGGCGACTTCAGCAGCCCGGAGGCTCTCGCCTATCTCGGCACCACGACGATTGCGCCGCGCCATGGCGAGCTGGTCCTCGCTTTCGACCCGACGCGCATGGCTGGCGGACGCCTCAATCCAATCCAGCACGGCGAAATTCTGCTTGAAGCCATCGCCGGTCAGGGCGCCCGTCTTCCGTCGCAGCGCCGTTTCTCGGCTCGCCGTGAATCGCTCTCAAAGGGCATTTCACTCACCCAGTCGGAAATGGATCACCTCGAAATGCTGCGCCAGAAAGGCCTCGACGCTATCGCGTAATTTCGAATTTCACCCAAATAAAAAACCCCGCCATTTGGCGGGGTTTTTTATTTGCGGATCTACGACATTCAGGCTGCGTATTTCGCGACCACGCCGCCCTGCTTGATCCAAGCTGCATACCAGGTCTGGAACAGCTTCAGCTGTGCTTCGCAATAACCGCGCTGGGCATCGGAAAGCTTGTCCGTTTCATTGAAATGCAGTTCGTATTCCGGGTTTCCGGTGACGACCATCATATGCTTGTAGAACAGAACGAGGTCCGGGCCTTCATCGAAGGATGACAGCACGCCGAGGGCGGCTTCCAGTTCAAGCGCAGCGACGCGGGCTTCAACATCGCCGGCAGCGGCAGCTTTCGACAGCGAAACCAGATGCTGAACTTCCTTCGGCAGCACATTGCCGATGCCGGTGATCGCACCCTTGGCGCCGCAATTGACGAAGCCGTGGAACACGCCGGTGTCGACGCCGACCATCAGGGTCACATCATCATCGGCGCTGGTGATGTTTTCAGCAGCATAGCGCATGGCTTCCGAACCGCCGAATTCCTTGAAACCGATCAGGTTCGGATGCTCGGCGCGCAGCGCAAAGAAAAGATCGGCGCGGGTTGCAAAGCCATAATAAGGGCTGTTGTAGATCACAGCCGGAAGATCGGGCGCAGCCGCCAGAATGGCCTTGAAATGCGCCTTCTGGGCGGAGATCGACGAGCCGCGCGACAGAACACGCGGGATAACCATCAGGCCCTTTGCACCAACTTTCTGGGCATGGGCAGCATGAGCGGCAGCCGAGGCGGTGTTGACGGCGCCGGTGCCGACGACCACAGGCACGCCAGCCTTCGCAAGCGCCTCAACGCCAGCCATGCGCTGTTCGTCGGTCAGAAGCGGCCAGTCACCCATCGAGCCGCAATAAACGACGGCAGACATGCCAGCGGCGATCAGTTCCTTGCCCTTGCGCACCAGCGCATCAAAATCCGGCGAGCGGTCTGGCTTGCATGGCGTCATGAGTGCGGGGATGCAGCCGGAAAAAATATCAGAAGTCATGGTCCTGTCCTTGAATCTCTTCAACGCGTTTTTCAATCAACCAGAGTCTACAACCGGCTTCAGCAAGCCTTGTATGAAAACAAATATACACAATGTATTTTTCTTGTCGACTAAAATTTCAATTGCAACTACGATCTAATCACCATCACAAAGGATAGCGCGCGCGAAAGCATGCCTCCCCGCTCTTCCCGCCCTGCCCCTTTCAATAAAAGGACACGCCATGAGCAAAGCACCATCCAGCCAATCGGCGAACCAATCAGCCGACCGCAAGAAGGGCTCGGGCGTCAAGATGGTCTATGATGTGCTGCGCGATGAAATCATCGATCTTTCGCTCGCGCCTGGCAGCCCCATTGACGAGAACCAGCTGGCGGAACGCTTTGCCATGTCCCGCACGCCGATCCGCGAAGCGCTGGTCAGGCTGGCCAGCGATGGTTTTGTGACAACCTTGCCCAACCGCTCGACGGTGGTATCCAATATCGACTTTTTAAGCCTGCCCGCCTTTTTTGACGCGATCACGCTGATGTATCGCGTCACGACGCGGCTTGCTGCGCGTCACCGCACCAAAGCCGACCTCAAGATCATTCGCGCCCATCAGGAAGATTTTGCCAAGGCCGTGCGTGCCCAGAATGCGCTGGACATGATCTCGACCAACCGCGATTTTCACGCGGCGATTGCCGAAGCCGGGCGCAACCCGTTCTATACGAGTTTTTTCGCGCGCCTTCTCGATGAAGGTCGCCGCCTGCTGCGCCTTTATTATTCGTCCTTCTCGGACCAACTGCCGGAACAATATGTGACGGAACACGAAGACATGATCCGCGCCATTGAGGAGCAGGATGTCGAAACCGCTGACCTGCTGGGCAAGGCCCATGGCGACCAGATCGTGCAGCAGATACGCAAGCTGATCGCCGAGGACCGGCGTGACGTCATGGATCTCTGATTAGCCGCCATTCACCAGCGCGAGCACAAGCTGCTGTACATTGCCGCCATTGCCCATCTCGACACGGTCAAAATCACGGCCATGCGCGCGCTGCACGGCAACCAAATCGGTGATTTCCTTGATCAGCACCTTGCGGATTTTCTGACATTTCGGGTCGTTGGGCACGGAAAGTCCGACCGTTCTGCGCACGATTTCGCGCGTCATGTCCTTGGCGCTGTCGCCATGCACCAGCTCATGCTTGCGGATGCCTTCGATGAAGACGTCCCAGTTTTCGCGCACCGGCGACGGAAGCTTTTCCGACGGTTTCGGCAGCGTGTAGGTGATTTTCAGCTTCGGCTTTGCAGAGAGGATCGTGCAGGCATTGTTACTGTGATCGAATTTGCGATCCCAGGTCAGCACATAGGTCGTATGGGCGATCACCCGTCCAATGCCGATCTTCGGTCCACGCTGACCGATGGATCGATAGAGATCAATGCCGGTCTGCCCAGTAATGGCGTAGGGCTTGACCTCTTCAATGGCTTTCCAGTCGTCCTCTGCATGGGCCGGAAAGGCCGCGAGCAGCGCAAGAATTGCCAGTCCAACGATTTTCTTCACGACCACTCCGTCACTAAAACACAGGCTGCAACTTACAGGACCCAATGGCTTTCCAGAAGCCATGCATTTCGTTTCAGGAACCTATTGTCCACAGTGACGCAAATCGAAGGAGATTGACTCCCGCCAGCCGTCATCGTTTGATCGCACCATGCATGGGGGTTCTGCGGGGTGGCATTTTGCCAGAGCAAGGAAAAACCATCTCATTGAACATAGAAACTGGAGTTGCGTTGTGCTCAAATCCACCAGACGGGGAATAATTCATCTTGCCTTTGCTCTTGCCGCCACGACGGCAATGGGCACTTTCGCCACGGCGGCGGAAGCCAAGGACAAGATCCTGCTCATCATCAATGGCGCGCTCGGCGACAAATCGTTCTTTGATTCCGCCGCCAAGGGCATGAAGATGATCAAGGACAAATATGGCGACGATGTCGAGACCAAGATTCTCGAAATCGGCGACGATCCGACCAAGTGGGAGCCTGTCTTCCTCGACGCTTCCGAACAGGATTGGGATCTGATCATCGGCGGCACCTACCAGATGTCGGAAACCGTTGGCTCGGTTGCAAAGCAGTATCCAGACAAGAAATACGTTCTCTACGATGCCAGCGTTCCTTATGAGGAAGGCGGCTACGACAACGTCTATTCGATCCAGTACAAGCAGAATGAAGGCTCCTATCTCGGCGGCATGCTGGCAGCCTCGCTGCTGAAAGACGGCAAGCTCGGCGATACGGGCAAGAATCTGGGCTTCCTCGGCGGCATGGACATCCCCGTCATCAACGACTTCCTCGCCGGTTATATCGCCGGTGCGCAGTCGGTCACGCCGGATGTGAAGATCGCCATTTCCTATGCCGGTTCCTTCATGGATGCCGCCAAGGGCAAGGAACTCGGCCTCGCACAATATCGCTCCAATGTGGCGCTCGGCTTTGTGGTCGCGTCGCAGACCGGCCTCGGCCAGCTTTCGGCTGCCAAGGAAACCGGCAAATATGTTCTCGGCGTCGATTCCGATCAGGAAGCGATCTTCAAGGACAGCGACCCGGCCATCGCCAAGCAGGTTGTCAGCTCCGTTCTCAAGAATGTCGATGTCAGTCTGTTGCAGGCCTATGACCGCTTCAAGGCAGGCGACCTGCCTTTCGGCAAGGCGGAAGCGCTTGGCCTGAAGGAAGGCGCGGTCGGCATCGTGACGGACGGCAACATGGCCACCATGGCCAGCCAGGAAACCAAGGACGCCATCAAGAAGGCTTCCGACGAGATTTCCGAAGGCAAGATCACGGTTCCGACCGGTTTTGGCCTCAGCACCGAAGATCTCAATGCGATGCGCAACAAGGTTCGTCCCTGATCGTGTCAAATCCAGCTGAAAAACATGAAGGCGGCGATGCAATCGTCGCCTTCCACGATGTGAGCAAGGTCTATCCGAACGGCACCGTCGCGCTGCGCGACGTGTCGTTTTCGATCCGCGCCGGATCGATCCACGCCATTTGCGGTGAAAACGGCGCTGGCAAATCGACGCTCATGAAAATCCTGTTCGGCATCGAGAATGCTACGGCGGGAGAAATCGTCATCGATGGCCAGCATATTGCGTCCTGGTCGCCGGAAGATGCCGCCACCAAGGGCATTGGGATGGTGCACCAGCATTTCTCGCTGGTGCCGACACTGACCGTGACGGAAAACATCATTCTCGGTCATGAGCCGGTGAAGGCCGGACTGATCGACCGTGTTGCCGCGCGCAAAATGGTCGATGACCTGATGCAGCAATATGATCTGCATGCCGACCCGGATGCGATCACGGGCGCGCTGTCCGTGGCTGCACAGCAGAAGGTCGAAATTTTGAAGGCGCTGGCGCGCCGCACCCGTTTGCTGATCCTCGACGAGCCGACCGCCGTTCTCTCTCCGCCGGAGATTGAGGAACTGATGCGACGGCTGAAAAGCCTGCGCGACGACGGCATCACCATTCTTTTCATTTCCCACAAGCTGAACGAAGTGCGCGAGCTGGCGGAAAGCGTCACCGTGCTGCGCGCCGGTGCCGTTACCGGCACGGAAAAGCTTGCCGACGTGCCGGACGACGCCATCATGCAGATGGTCATGGGCCATGCGGTCGACATTCCAAAACGCGCCCACAAGACCGGCCCGACCAGAACGGTCCTCGCCATGAATGGCGTGACGACCAAAGCGCCCAATCCTGCCGACCGCATCAACGATATCAGCATCACCATTGGCGCAGGCGAAATCGTCGGCGTTGCGGGTGTGGACGGCAGCGGCCAGCGCGGTCTTGTGTCCGTCCTGTCTGGTCTGGCAGAAGCTGCGACCGGCACCATCAGCCTCAACGACGCGAATATGCTGCGCGCCGACACGGCGAGCTGGCGCAATAAGGGCCTCGCCTATCTTCCCGCCGACCGCTTTTCGCAAGGCGGCGCGCCCGGCCTGTCTCTGGCGGAAAATGCAATCGCCGGAACCGATCGCAATCCCGATACAGATAGGGGGCCTTTCCTGCGCTGGAACGCGATCAAGACGCGCGTGCAGGATATGATCAAGCGCTATTCGGTGCGGGCAGGCGCGATTACGGAGCGGCTCGATTCGCTTTCCGGCGGCAATGCGCAAAAGCTGATTGCCGCACGTGAACTGGCGACCAATCCGAAATTTCTCATCGTCGATCAGCCGACACGCGGCATCGACGTTTCGGCGGCGGCTTTCCTGCATCGCCGCATTGACGAAGTGGCGCAAGGCGGCTGCGCGGTACTGCTGGTCAGCGCCGATCTCGACGAATTGCTGCGCCTCAGCGACCGGGTTGTCGTGCTCTTCAACGGGCGCATTGTCGCTCATCTGGAAAATGGGCCCGACATCACGCCTGCGACGCTCGGCCCCTACATGCTCGGAACCAAGGTGGCTGCCTGATGCATAAAATTCTGGCTTCCCTCGTTCCCTTCTTCCTGACCGTGCTGGTTATCGCCGTAATCATGGCCGTGCTGCTGGTGCCACTGGCGCTGATGCAGGACGACCCGGCTGCGATCCTGAAGACGTTCTTCCTCGGTCCCTTCGGCAGTATCCGCCACATGGGCAATATGGTGGAAGCAGCCACGCCGATCATGCTGACCGGCCTTGCCATCACCATCATGTTCCGCTCCGGCCTGTTCAATCTCGGTGCAGAAGGCGGTTTCTTTCTGGGCGCGCTCGGTGCGGTGACCGGCGCTGTGCTAATCCCGTCGCTCGGCTGGTTCTCGCTGCCAGTCGCCATTCTGTGCGGCGCGGTTGCGGGCAGCTTTGCCTGCACCATTCCGGCGGCACTGCGCCTGCGCTTTGGCGCATCGGAAATGGTGACGTCGCTGGTGCTGAACTACGCCTTCCTGTTTCTCGGCCTGTTCGTGCTCAATTACGTCATCCGCGATCCGGCAGCGGGCGGCATGATGTCATTGAAAATTCCGCCCGAGGCAAAGCTTGACCGGCTGCTGGCAGGCACACGCCTCAATAGCGGCTCGATCATCGCCATTCTCGCCTGTATCGCAGGCGGTATATGGCTTTACTGGACGCGTTCCGGCCTCAACATCCGCATTGCAGGCTCCAGCCCCGGCTTCGCCAATCATCTCGGCCTGCCGCTCAAGGGCATCATCATGCGGGCGCAGATCGTCGGCGGTCTGGTGGCGGGCATGGCAGGTGCGCTGGAAGTGCTCGGCCTTCATGCGCGCTTTTCTTGGCTCGATCTGCCGGGTTATGGCTGGACCGGTCTCGTCGTCGCTATTCTGGCGCGCGAAAATCCGTTCCTTCTGGTCCCGGCGGCCTTGTTCCTCGGTTTCGTTCAGGTCGGCGGCGATCTTCTCGCCCGCAACATGAATATCCCGACCGAAGTGGTGGGGCTGGTAACGGCGGCCATCATGGTGGGTTCGACTGCAAGCGTCATCCATAATCACCCGACCGTGCTGCGCGTGATCCGCAATTTGCGTAACCGCAAAGACGAACAGGCCCAGGAACGACAGATTGGAGAACACGCATGAGCACCGTTCTCGCCCAAATTCTCGATCCGTCCTTCATTGGCACGATCCTGCGCGTTTCGACGCCGCTTCTGCTGGCGGCGCTCGGCGTGATGATTTCCGACCGCGCCGGCGTTTTGAATATCGGCATGGAAGGCATGATGCTTGTGGCGGCGCTCATCGCCGTTCTGGCCAGTGCGGCAACAGGAAGTCCGGCTATCGGCCTTTTGGCCGCGCTGATTGCAGGCGCGCTTCTCGGCTGGATCATGTCTGTTTCGGTCAATCGTCTTGGCACCGACCTCATCATGACCGGCATTGCGCTCAACATCGCGGCGGCAGCGGCAACAACACTCGGCCTTTATCTTGCCACTGGCGACAAAGGCATGTCGGGCGCGCTGAAAAGCGGCGCGCTGCCTAGCCTGCCAGTGCCTTTCATCGGCAATATCCATGTGCTGACCTTCGCAGCCCTTCTGGCCGTCCCGGCGGTCAGCCTGCTGATGATGCGCACCCGCTTCGGCCTGCATCTGCGCGCCACCGGTGTTGATCCCAAGTCGGCACGGGCGGCGGGGATTCATGTCGGGCGTGTGCAGATGCAGGCGCTGGTGCTTTCCGGCATTTTCGGCGGGGCGGCGGGTGCCTATCTCTCGCTTGGCTATGTCACCTGGTTTGCCCAGAACATGACCGCCGGTCGCGGCTTCATCGCGATTGCAGCCGAAGTGATGGGACAGGGAACGGCCTGGGGCACGCTTGCCGCAAGCCTTGTGCTGGCCGCTGCGGAATCGCTCGCCATCACGCTGCAAAGTCTCGGACTGCCATTCGAACTGATGCAGATGATCCCCTATCTCGTTCCGGTGGTCGTGCTGACGGTCCATGCCGCCCGCAAGCAGCGGCGTGCACGGCAATTGAAGAACTCCTGAAATGCATGAAAATGAGAAGAACATGAAGGCTTGGGAACTGACCCGCGATCTGCTGCGCGACACCAACCCCGTGGTGCGCACGGCGGAAGAACAGACATGGGATGCGAGCGCCGTCATGAAGGCGCAGGACGATCTCATGGCCATGTTCTGGAAAAGCAATGTGCCCGGCTCGGCTGCACCTGAATGCCTGATGGCAGGCGCGCTGCAATCGCTCGAAAACAAGGGCTATGTGCTGGAGCCTTATGCAGAACTACTGCGCGACGGACTGGCAGCGCTTGAGCGCGGCGATTTCGAAACACTTTACCGCATCGACATGCGCCTGCGCGTGCTGATGCGGGCGGCACGGCCCGACCCGAACCACATCTCGCAAAAGACGGTGCGATACACCACGTGGGAGCAGTTCGACGCTGCCGTTCAATGGCCGGAGGATGTGCTCTATGCTGTGCAGTCTGACGATTTCCGCGACCGCACCGCAGCCGCGTGGATGGCACAGCTTGTGGGCGCAGCGGCTGGAACGGCACTCGAAGGATATACCGCTGAAAACATCATGGCGGTTTTCGGCCCGATCCGCGATTATGTGCGCGAACCGAACACCTATAATGACGACATCACGTTTGAAATCGCCTTTCTGGAAGCCTTTGGCGACAAGGGTTCCGCCGTCACCAGCCGCGATATTGCCGAACGCTGGTCTTCACTGATCCCGCTTGGCTGGTCGGCGGAAGCCATAGCGCTTTCCAATATGCGCCGTGGCCTGACGCCGCCGGAAACCGGCACGTCCGACAATCCGTTTGATGAATGGATCGGCGCGCAGATGCGCGGCACCATTTGCGGCATGGTTGTGCCCGGTCGCGCCCGCGAAGCCGCCCGCCTCGCCTGGATGGACGCGGAGATTTCCCATGCCGGTAACGGTATTCTGGGCGAAGTGTTCAACGCCGTCATGGCGGCCCGCGCTTTTGCCGTAAAAGACACGCGTGAACTGCTCGTCTCGACAATAAAGCTGTTTTCAACCGAAACGGAATATGGCGCGGTTCTGGCCTTCGCGCTCGATGCCTGCCATTCCGCAGCCAGCTGGCAGGATGCATGGGCGAAATGCGATGTGGAATATGCCGAATATAACTGGATTCACGTCTATCCGAATGCAGCGGCGCAGGTCATCGCCTTGTGGTTCGGCGACGGCAATTTCGACCGCACGCTCGAAATCGTGTGCGGCATTGGTCATGACGTCGACTGTAACGCAGCGCAGATCCTGAGCATGATCGCCATCCAGCACGGCTCCGGTATCATCGCCGAGCGTTGGTCGAAACCGCTGCTGGCCGACGACATCGTCACCTATATGCGCCGCCCGGCGAAAATCTCTTTCGAAGCGCTTGTCGACCAGACGGTCGATGCAGCGCGCAACGCTCTTTAAATCCCCTATTAGGAACCCTATCATGGCCCGTAAAATTATTATCGATACCGATCCCGGTCAGGACGATGCCGTCGCCATTCTGCTGGCCTTGGCAAGCCCGGAACTGGACATTCTCGGCATTACCGCCGTTGCAGGCAACGGCCCGCTGGCCCGCACGGAAATCAATGCGCGCACCATCTGCGAAGTGGCAAAAAAGCCGGATACCAAGGTGTTTGCAGGCTCCATCCGCCCGCTGGTGCGCCCGCTGGTGACCGCCGAAAACGTACATGGCAAAACCGGCCTCGACGGTTATGACCTGCCCAAGCCGACCATGCCGCTGCAAGCGCAGCACGGCGTTGACTTCATCATCGAAACGCTGATGAAGGAAGAACCGGGCACCGTCACGCTTTGCCCGCTTGGACCGCTCACCAACATCGCCTCCGCGCTGATCCGCGAACCGAAGATCGCCGAGCGCGTCAAGGAAATCGTGCTGATGGGCGGCGGCTATTTCGAAGGCGGCAACATCACGCCTTCGGCTGAGTTCAACATCTATGTCGATCCGCATGCCGCAGCGGTTGTGTTCAAATCCGGCATCCAGATCACCATGTTGCCGCTCGATGTCACCCACAAGGTGCTGACCACCGAGAAGCGCATCGCCGCCATTCGCGGTCTCGGCACCCATGTCGGCGAAGTGGTCGCGGCATGGCTCGAATTCTTCGAGCGCTATGACGAAGCGAAATACGGCACCGATGGCGGCCCGCTGCATGATCCGAATGTCATCGCCTATCTGCTGAAGCCGGAGCTTTATTCCGGTCGCCACTGCAATGTGGAAATCGAGATCAATTCGGAACTGACCATCGGCGAAACGGTTGTCGACTGGTGGGAAGTGACCGACCGTCCGAAGAATGCACTCTTCATCAAGGATGTCGATGCGGATGGTTTCTTCGCCCTTCTGACGGAACGTCTGGCGACGCTCTGATCCCTCGTCAAAATGAAATAAGCCGCGCTGGTCCAGCCAGCGCGGCTTTTTTATTTGCAACGGAAACTCAGGCGCTGGCGATCAGTGCTTCCACTTCGCTTGCAGTCGGCGCCGCCGCGCCCGCACCTGCGCGTGTAACCGCAATCGCTCCCGAGGCGGACGCAAAGCGCACGCAATCATGCAGCGATTTTGCTGCCGCATAGGCGACCGCAAAACCGCCATTGAAACTGTCTCCAGCCGCGACCGTATCCACGACCTTGACCTTGAACGGCTCGAAATGCCTGACCTCGTCAGCGGTCACCAGCAATGCCCCGCGACTGCCAAGTTTGAGGATGACGGTCTTGGGGCCGCGTTCCAGAAGGTTGCGGGCTGCCGCTTCCGCCGAGGCCAGATCGGTCGGCTCGATGCCGGTGATTTCGGCAGCTTCGGTCTCGTTCGGCGAGATGATGTCGCAAAGCGCGATCAGGTCCGCCATGCGGCTGGCATCACCAACCGGAGCCGGGTCGAACAGCACCTGCCCGCCTGAAGCACGCACGGCTTTCGCAACCGCCAGATTGGCCTCATGCGGCACTTCGCGTTGCAGCAACGTGATCTTCGCTTTGGCAATATCAGCGGCATGGGCGTCGATATCGGCTGCCGACCAATGTGCATTGGCCCCCGCGCAAACGGCAATCGTGTTCTGGCCCGCCTCGTCGACCTGAATGATCGCCATGCCTGTCTCGACATCGCTGGTCACCCGCACGCCGTTGGTGTTGAGACCGAATTCCTGCATCTGCTTGACGGCAAGATCACCAAAGGCGTCATTGCCGACTGCGCCGACGAAGCGCACATCGCCGCCGAGCTTGGCGACAGCCACAGCCTGATTGGCACCCTTGCCACCGAGACCGATCCCGTAGCCCGATGCATTCACCGTCTGCCCCGGACGCGGCAACGCCGCCATTCGCGCACTGACATCCACATTCACACTGCCGAAAATGAAAATCCTCAACGGCTTCCTCCATAGAAGTTTTGCTGCACCATAGTGCATTTCCAACAAAAGTGCGAAGCGGTTTTGTGTCGGATAACACGCAAAAACAAAGAGATAGAGCCGTTCCAACAAAAGCTTCCGCGCCAGCAATCGAACCATCCACAGTCACGCACCTGTCATCGCCCAGGGGTAGCCTTCGCGGGCCCCAAGACACGAGCCAATTCTGGCAGGAGACTGACATGATAACCCGTCGTAATGTTCTGATGGCGAGTGCCGTCGGCACGCTGGCTATACCATTTGCTGGCTTTGCCATCACCAGCGCAAGCGCCCAATCGGGCCCGCTGTTTCGCTTCGGCGTCGTTGCTGACCCACAATACGCGCCAGTCGTGCCAAACTTGCAGATGAACCGCTATTATTCCAACAGCCTATGGAAGCTTTCAGAGGCTATCGAAGCCTTCAACAAGGAAGACCTGCAATTTGTGGTGACGCTGGGCGATATTATTGATCGCCACTGGGAGAGCTTCAACCATGTCCTGCCGCTTTACGACAAGCTTGATCACGACCATTTCTTTCTGCTTGGAAACCACGATTTTGATGTTGCGTCCGAATATCTGACTTCCGTTATCCGCACCGTCGGCATGCAGGACGCTTATTACGATTTCACCGGCGGCGGCTATCGCTTCATCGTTCTGGATGGCAACGATGTCAGCCTTTTCGCTCCGCCAAAAAACGATCCGCGCCGCGAAATCGCAGCCCAGCGGCTGGAAGCTCTAAAGGCTAAAAATGCGCCCAACGCCCAGAGCTGGAACGGCTCACTCAGTGACCAACAATTTGCATGGCTGGGCGACACCATGAAAAAGGCACAGGCCGCCGGTGAGAAAGTGATCGTTATGGGACACTATCCGGTCTTTCCGGCCAATGAGCACAATATGTGGGACTCCGAACGGGTCGTGGAGCTTCTCACCGGCTTCGACAATTTCGTTGCCTATTTCAATGGTCATAACCATGCCGGCAATTACGGTGAGGTGAACGGCAAGCACTTCCTCAACTTCAAAGGCATGGTCGATACCCCTGCGGAAACGGCCTATTCCGTGGTGGAAGTCCATGCGGACCGGATCGAAGTGCGTGGCTTTGGACGCGAAGCCAACCGGACACTTAAAATCTGACCATCCGTTGATGTACTCCATAAAAAAGCCGCGAGATTATCTCGCGGCTTTTCTTCAATCACGGGTCAACCGACTTATTCGGCTTTCAGGAATTCGCCGACTTCCAGCAGCACGAACTCATTGTCATCGACCTTGTCGAGCGAACGGCCTGCCGAGAACGGAAGATTATTGTCGTTGCCGACGATGATATGGGTATCGTCCACGCGGTCGACATTCTCGATCGTCACGAACGGCATGTCGTAAATAGCGTCATGGCCACCCTGACGGCGCTTATTGTCCGGGTCTGCAATCGTCAGCAGATCGATATAGCCGATCTTGCGCACTTCCTTGCCAACATTGCTGTCATCGAAAGAAATCTTGTAGATGCGCTTGACCTTGGACGGCACATCGAAGCAATCCGGCTGCGGCTTCTTCGGATCGGCACAGGCCTTTTCGGCAACGCCTGCACCATTATCACGCTCGATGACAAGCCCCGTGCTGGCGTCCAGCATGTTGAAGTCGCCAATCGCTTCGCCACCATCGGCAAGAGGATAGAGCCACGAACGGCCCGTCCACTTCTTGTCGGCGACGCTGAACTCGATGATGCGCAGACCAGTCTTGCCGCTTTCGGTCTTTTCCGGTGCGCCATCGACGAAAAGCGGACCTTCGAGAAGACCGTAGAGCTTCGAACCGTCCTTCGACATGGCAAGGCCTTCAAAGCCGCCCGAACGCTTCAGATTGTAAACCGGAAGCTTGAGGCTCGGATTGGCAGGCAAAGCGAGCTTTGGATTATCCGGCGAGACGACCTGCGTTTCACCGACCTGCGTTGAAAACACGTCGGTCAGCTTGCCGTCAGTATCAAACTTCAGCAGGAACGGACCGAATTCCTCGCCCACCCAGAAGCCATCCGCCACCGGCTGGATCGATTCCACGTCGAAATCGGCACCAGTCAGGTAGCGCTTTTCCGCGCCTTCCATGACAATTGGAAATGGTGCTTTCTTGTCCGGGTCGGTGAGGAACAGGGTCTTCACGCGCTCGACCTTGCCGTTGTCCCAGTCGAACTTGACATTGTGCAGCATCAGCATGGCGTCGGGCGAATTGAACTTCGTGCCGAAACCATTGTCCGACAGCGTCCAGAAGCTGCCGTCTTCCATGGTCTTGATGCCCGAAAAGCCCTGCACAGGCTGGCCGTCGAATGGCAGTGAAAGACCGGTCTTGCGCACGCCATCCTTGCCTTCAATCGTACCGATGCCTTCCGCGCGCTTGCGGTCCGCGGTCGTGAACTTGCCGGAAGTCTTCAAATGCTCTGCCGCATCGTCCGGTGCTGCAATGACCGTATTGGCTGGCAGGATTGCATGGGCCTTCAGCGTGGCCGGAAATGCTTTTTCCTCCGCCGACGCCGGAACAATGGTGAAAGCCAGAAGGCTGGCGAGAATGGTTGACGTGCCGAAATACCGATGCATGGAATGTCCCCGTTCCGAGTTAGAGCACGTCCCGAAAAGTGCGAAGCGGCTTTCGGATGAGGCGTGCTAAAAAGTAAAAAGCGAGAGCGGTTAAGTCGATTTTACCCTCACGGAAACCGCTTAAGCCTGCGGCATAGGTAAGCACGCTTCGTGACACGTGCTTGACTGTCCAATGAAGCTTTGAAGACTGCCACTGACAAAGCGCGGGAAAACCGAACTTCGGTGATTTGGAATATTTTTCCTCTATTCGGCAGACAACTATGACGCTAGTTTCCTGCGTGGTTGTGTGAGGGAAAAAATGACCGACAATTCGTCCGTTCGCCGCAATATTCTTATCCTGACGATGGCGCAGGCGCTCGGCGCGTCCAGTCCGCCTATCGTCATCTCGCTCGGCGGCCTTGTCGGGCAAAAATTGTCGTCCGATCCGGCCCTCGTCACCTTGCCTGTCAGCCTGTTCAATCTGGGACTGGCACTCGGCACTTTGCCTGCCGCGTTCCTGATGCGGCAGCTCGGACGGCGCAATGCCTATATGATTGGCGCGCTTGTCGGCGCGACGGCGGGGCTTGTCGCAGCCGCTGGCATCTTCTCCGCATCATTCCTGATCTTCTGCCTTGGCACGCTGACAGCAGGTCTCTATGCCGCCTATGTGCAGAGCTATCGCTTCGCCGCCGCAGACACCGCCAGCGGCGATATGAAGGCCAAGGCAATTTCCTATGTGATGGTTGGCGGGCTCATCGCCGCAATCGTCGGACCGCAGCTGGTGATCTGGACCCGCGACACGATACCCGACGCCATGTTCGCTGGCAGTTTCCTCAGCCAGGCGGTGCTGGGCCTCATCGCATTGCCGGTCCTGTCCCTGCTGCGCGCGCCCAAGGCTGTCAAAGCGGCCAATGCCAGCAATGACACCGGAAGACCCCTGATCGAAATTCTAAAAATGCCGCGCTTCATCCTGTCGGTGGCGGCAGGCGTCTGCTCCTATGCCCTGATGACATTCGTGATGACGGCGGCACCTATCGCCATGGTCGGCCACGGTCATTCGGTCGATCACGCAGCGCTTGGCATTCAATGGCATGTGCTCGCCATGTTCGGACCTAGCTTTTTCACCGGCAAGCTGATCGCCCGCTACGGCAAGGAAAAGATCACCGCGCTCGGTCTGGTCCTGATCGCCGGGGCAGCTGCCGTTGCACTCGGCGGCTTCGATGTCGGCCATTTCTGGATGGCGCTGATCCTGCTTGGCATCGGCTGGAATTTCGGCTTCATCGGCGCCACGGCGATGGTCACCGACTGCCACACGCCAGCCGAGCGGGGCAAGGCGCAGGGCGCCAATGATTTCATCATGTTCGGCACGGTTGCCTGCGCATCGTTCTTTGCAGGATCACTGCTGCATGCTTCTGGCTGGGAAACAATCAACTGGCTGGTTTTCCCCACTGTCGCACTGGTGGTCGTGCCGCTTATCCTGCGCCTGAAGCCGAAGGTCGTGACACAATAACCAGCGTTATAAATAAGCACGCTATCGTGACTTGGACTTAGTTTCGCCAGAAGCTATCTGTTTTACTGAAGAGCACCGATCCGATTCCGTTGGGTCGGTGCTCTGTCTTTCTTTTCTGAAGCTATGATGCGACGCCGTATATTCAGGTTCTTGAGTGCCGGACGAACCGCTGGAATGAGACAATGATCAACGATCTGACCGACGAAATGTTCTGGCTGTTCACCATCGGTGTCTGCATTCTGTTCATTATCCGCCTGCTGTCGCCGCCACCAGCGATGCGCAGCAAAACATCCGGTCAGCCGCTGCCGCGCCCACGCTGGCGCTCGCGTCGCCGCGCTTTCCGTGAACGCTGGATGGCGCGCAGCAAAGCCGAACGGCCTTAAAAGGCGGAAGACGTCTCAACGCATAAAGATGAGCGCCATGCCGACGACGGCAAAAGCCGCGCCAAGCCATGCGCCCGCGGCTGGGCGCTCGCCCGTCCTGAGCCAGAGCAGCGGCAAGATGATAACCGGCGTTGTGGCCGATATGGTCGAGACAATGCCCGCTTTGCCACCCGACAAGGCGAAAAGCAGCAAGGTCATGCCGATGCCAAGCGACAGAAAACCGGTCAGCGCCGTCATCGCCCCAACCCGCCAATTGAGCGGATTGCGCGGCTTCACGGCAGCAAAGGGCAACTGCATCAGAATAGACAGACATATCGCGGCAGTGCCAACGCGCAACATGGACCCGACAAACGGGTCAATGCCCGTTTCCATCACCGGACGCGCAATGATCGAGCCGATTGCCTGACCAAGCGCGGACAGCAAGCCAAGGCCGATACCGGCCCATAGCGATCCCTTGATCGTTTCCCATGGATGCAGCTGCGTTGCGCGCTTGCCAAAGAAAATCGCCAGCGACACCCCGAAAACCGTGATGACAATGCCGAGCACGGCGGTCAGCGACAGGGTTTCGCCCAGCACCAGCCAGCCGAGCAGTGCCGTCATTGGCGCATTCATGGCAAAGAGAATGCCGGAGCGGCGCGGTCCGAGCCTGTTGAGCGTAATGAAGAGCAGAGTATCGCCCAGGAAAATGCCGATAAAACCGGAGACCATCAGGGGCAAAACAACATCGCCGCTTAGCTGCTGCCATTTTCCAGTTGCGATGACATAGATGGCAAGCAGGCTCGTGACAAACACCTGCCGCACGCGATTGAAGGCAAGCGCCCCCAGATGACCGGCTGGCCAGGCGGAGATGAGGCCCGTCAGTGCCCAGCACGTTGCTGCGCCAGCGGCAGCCAGCTCATAGATCGGCATGTTATTCCTGCAATTTTCCCAAATCCGGCATTTGGTGCGCCACTCCTCCGGCGCGCCAAACACTATGCCGCTTTCTATCGGGGCAGGAAAATGCCGTCTATTTCATTCTCGTGAACTGGCTATCACGGAAATCGAACGGTCCGTCACTGGTTAGAACCGGTAGGTCACGCCCAGAACAGGACCGTTGAGGCGCGAATCGAACACATAACCGTCACGGTCGTAATCGACATGCAGCGCCTTATAGCCTGCCGAAACCGACAGGTGATCGGTGAGCACATAATTGACCGTGCCAAGCACCGACCAGGTCAGTTCGGAACCAGCGCCGAAGCCGCCAATATCCGCCTGCGCCTGCAAGGAAAGCTTGTCTGTCAGACGCAAGAGCGCCCGCGTGCCAACCACAGGATCGACCCAGTTGAAGCTCTCGCCATAGCTGCGCGACAGGCCGAGCGCGCTGACCGTCACATCGTTGGAAATGTGCCAGAAGCGGATGCCGCCCAGCGCATCAAGGGTGAATTTCGGCGTATCGACAACGCGATAACCGGCTTGCAGCGTGGCCATGAACTGCTTGCTATCCACATCGCCCTTGACGACGGTGCCCGATGGAATGGCAATCGGCAGCGGCGGCAGGTTGCCATAGGCGTGGCTTTCCGTGGTATCGACATACATCATGTCGCCCGAGACGACGAAACGGTCGTATCGGCCCCAGACATTGACGAAGCCGCTGAAATTGAGATCGCTCAACACATCGGAAAAGGACTTTTCGACGCCGATGGTCGGTGCGCGCTGGAAGGGCGAAATGTCTCCCTTGAGACCGGCTGCCCAGACATAGGGCGTGATTTGCAAGGCCCAGCGCTGGCTCTCCACGACAGAAGGTGCTTCCGGCGGAACGACAACCGCGTCGGCAGCACTTGCGGCCTGCGCGCCGCAAAGGGACATGACAACGGCGACAGCATACGTGTTCAGTCTATTCAAAATGCGTCCCTCAAGCTGAAAGCGTGTTCTTGTGAATGCGCCCATCCTTCATGATGAGCTTCATGGTGCGGTCCGGATCGGCAATCAATGAAATATCTTCAAGCGGATTGCCATCCAGCACGAGAATATCGGCATAGGCCCCGGCTTCGATACGGCCGAGCTTTGCCGGGTAAGGATTGCGCGGCCCCGACAGCGCGACCAGATCGGCATTGCCGCTGGTTAGCATGCGCAGCACTTCCGCATTGTCATACCAGCGCGCAAATTTCGCGAGCTGCTTGCCCTGCGTGGCCGTGCCCTTCGGGCTGAACAGAATATCGGTTCCGAGCGCCATCTTGACCTTGTACTGACGGCCAAGCTCGATGGCCCGCACAGTGCCGTCGGAGATCTGCTGCTGTTGCTGGCGCTGCACCGGATCGGACTTCGGATTGGCATCCTCGTCAGCGAGAAATGGCTGGATGCTCCACCAGGCATCGGCATCAGCCATGCGCTTGACAGTTTCCTCATCGGCAAGCTGGCCGTGCTCGATGGATTTCACACCGCAATTCAGCGCACGTTGAATACCGGCGGATGTGTAGGTGTGGATGCAGACATAGGTGCCCCAGTCGGAGGCGGCAGCAACAGCCGCCTTCGTCTCGGCCTCGGTGAACTGGATGCCGTCAATCGGGTCGTAAGACGAAGAAACGCCGCCGCCGCCCATGATCTTGATCTGGCTTGCACCGAGCATAAGCTGCTCGCGCACGCGGCGCAGCACTTCCGCTTCGCCATCGGCAATGGCCGAAATGCCTGCCCGTTCTGCAACACTCAGATCGCTCTGCGCGCTTCGCGGCAGATCGGTGCGCATGCGAAAATCACCATGACCGGAGGTCTGCGAAATCATCGCACCTGATGGGTAAATGCGCGGGCCAACCACGCCGCCCTCGTCAATGACCCGCTTAAGCGCGAAAGAAGGCCCACCGACATCGCGCACCGTTGTGAAGCCGCGCAACACCGTGCGCTCCGCTTCCTGCGCGGCGACCAGATGCACATAGGGAATATCGGCCGTCATGGCCGCCAACTGCGAAATTCCGGCCAGAATGGAGTGCCAGTGCGCTTCGATCATGCCCGGCATCAGCGTGCGCCCGCCGCAATCGATAACGTCCGCGTCTGCGACCGTTTCCTGCGCGCCGACCAGCGCCTTGATGAAATTTCCTTCCACCAGAACATTCTGGCCTTCAATGAGCTTTGCGCCCGTGCCGTCGAAAATCTTCACATTGGTGAGAAGAACGGGCTTTGCCGGGGCTTTGGTCTGCGCCATCGCCGTGCCGCTCAGGCCCAAGGCCGAGACGGTGAGCGTGGCCGCGGCGGCCTTGAGCAAATTGCGACGCGACAGCTTCTTTTCCATCCGCGCCATCAGCTGCAAAGCCTGCGGGCTGTGGCAAGCGCAGCTCCATCCATGAATGAGGTGCCCGTATTTTTGGCCAATCCGTATCGACAAGACACACCCCTTCTTTTCATTTGCGAACTATAGCGCGCAGAAAGCTTCAGGAAGCCGAAGCGATAACTTTCATGTTAGAGGATTCTTCAATAAAAACATCCGGAATTTGCCGGTTTCATCCATTCGATGTATATATTTTCCATCCTGTGCATTGCGAAAAAATGTCGACCGAACCTCCCCGCCTTAGCGCCGATTTGACTATTGAATTTGGAGTAAAAATTGCGCCGTGAACAAACTGTCCTTCAAGTCTCGATAGGCGTTACTCTCCTTGTCGCCGGTTTCGGCGTCGTATTTGGTCTTTTGTCCGGTTCATTCTCTATTGTATTCGACGGCGTCTACATGCTGGCCGACGCGGCCATGAGCGGGCTGGCGCTCATCGTATCGCGGCTGATTGCGCTTTCCGCCTTGCCGGAGCGGACCAACCGCAAACTGCGTGAACGTTTCACCATGGGTTTCTGGCATCTGGAACCGATGGTGCTCGGCCTCAACGGCATCATGCTGACCGGCGTTGCAATCTATGCCCTCATCAATGCGATCGCCATAATCATGCAAGGCGGTCGCCATCTCGAATTCACCTATGCCATTTTCTATGCGGTGGTGGCATTGATTGCCTGCCTCGGCATGGCCTGGTTTGAAATGCGCGCCAATCGCAACATCAAATCGGATTTCGTGGCGCTGGACGCCAAGGCCTGGATCATGTCTGGCGGCATTACCGCCGCGCTGTTGATCGCCTTCCTGATCGGCTATCTCGTCGAAGGAACGGAACTGGGGTGGATAGCGCCCTATATCGATCCGACCGCGCTGGCCGTGGTCTGTCTCGTCATCATCCCGATGCCCATCGGCACGATCAAACAGGCGCTGGCCGACATTTTTCTGGTCACGCCTGCGGACCTCAAACAGCATGTCGACAGCGTGGCGCAGGACATTGTGAAGCGCCATGGCTTCGTGTCCTATCGCGCTTATGTCGCCAAGGTCGGTCGCGGCAAGCAGATCGAACTTTACTTCATCGTCCCACCCAATCTGCCACCCCGGCGGCTGGAAGAATGGGACGCCTTGCGCGATGAAGTCGGCAATGCGCTGGGTGAAGAAAGCCCGGACCGTTGGCTCACCATCGCCTTCACCACCGATGTGGAATGGGCGGTGTAACAACTGCCTTATCCAGACAGCTTCTTCGCCTGAATTTTCTGCGATGAAGCTTCAACCGTCACATCATAGTGGTCGCCTTGCACGACATCGAGAATGCGGCTGGGACGAAAGGCGGCGATGTTGATGCCACCCTCATGGCGCAGGCTGTCGAACAGGATGCCGTCTTCTCCAGCGGCGCGCATGTCCTCCCCGAATTGCTGCGATGCGCCGTAATCGCCTGACGCATAGACGTCCGGCCTTGCCGCTTGCTCGCCACATATATCGACGAAATCGCCTTCTAGACGCGCGCTATAGACACGGAATGTACGGGAAAGTGTCGCCCGCCCCGTGGCGACCGCTTCGCGGCGCATATGATGCGCGACTTCCACCACGGAGGTGGTGAGGCTGGCGGCGGCATACCACGCGCCAAGCTCTGGCCCGTTGAACCGCATGCCGCCGGGCGCTACATGCAGGAACGTCGCCATGACGATGCTGGAATTCGGCCTGCCGAACACCCATTCCTCCTGCGGCAGCCTTTGCAGGCGCTCGACCAGAAGCCGGTCATTGGTCCAGCCCGCCAGTTCCATCACGGCTTCCAGATCGGCAGCGGTTGCCACCGTGTCGAAAAGCCCGACAGGAGGAAAACGCGACGGAATAAGTCGGTAGCCTGGATGCGGGGCGGGATTGCGCCTCACGAGAACACCACGTCGGAATCGCGGTAAGGGGTGAAGGCGCTGTCGATTTCATTCGGCTCCATGAAGTGGCCGCCACGCGCCGCATCCAGAAACCGCCGCACGGTCAGCAATCCGTCCTGCGTGCCGCCCGTAACCAGCCTCAGCGGCGCATGACCGCCAAACACCGTTGCGCGATTGGGCGTCGTCAGCCAGCGCACGCCCGCCATCTCATCGGCGTAGAGAACACCCAGCGCCTGATGAATGCCGAGCACGGCGGACAGGCGCGTCAGCACATCAACATCCAGCGTGATATCGCGATGCTCACGCACGGCTTTCACCCAGTTGTAATAGGTTGAGCGCGATGGAAGACCCAGCACCAGCAGACGCTGCTGCTCGTCCAGCCCCCAGAGATCGGCAATGGCGAGAAAGGTGCGCAGACCGGGAGCGCTCAGCCGCTTGCGCGACAATGGCTTGAAACGGCCCGGGTCGAGAACATCGGGTCCTTTTTCAATCCCTGTCTTTAACATCGCCGCGTTCCGAGCCATGACTTTCTCCATTCGTCCAGAATGGAATATAGTCCAAATCTGGACTTTTACAACCCGGTATGAGAGCGCATCCCGAAAAGTGTGAAACGGTTTTCGGACAAGATGCGCGTTGAAACAGAGGATTAGAGCGCCGATCTGATGCAATCAGATCGACGCTCTAAAGAAAGCGATTATTCAGCCGCGATAAGCGGGGCGTTGGCAGCACCCGGAAGATCGAAATGGACCGGACGCAGCGAGACATAACCATTGCGGATATCCAGCACATGCGAATAAACCTGCGCGCCGCTTTCCAGCACTGGAAGCTTTTCCTCATGCATGATGCTGATGACGATGGCGTCGGGGCAGCGGGTCTTCAGGGATGCATGGAAGCGCGCCTTTGAAGCCGGGTCGAGAGCGCCCGTGGCTTCGTCGAGGAAAATGATCGAAGGCTTGTGCAGGAGAATGCGCGCCAGCACGATCTTCTGCTTCTGCCCACCGGACAGAACCATATCCCAAGGCGCGCCACCGGCATCGCTATCGTTCATCCGTTCGATGAATTCACCGAGACCCGCTTCATGCAGGACGGCAGCAACGGCAAGATCGCTGAAGCTTCCGGCATCGCCCGGCAGACTGACAAGCTGCTTCAGCGATACGGACGGGAACTTCGCATCCTGCGTCGCATAGAGCGAGGTCGCATTCTGCGGATAGATGATATCGCCAGTGCCATAAGGCCAAAGACCGTTCAGCGCCTTCACGAAGGAAGTTTTGCCCGAGCCGGATTCACCGCGCATATAGACCCAGTCGCCAGCGCGGATATTGATCACTCCGGAGCGCAGGAACGGCGCCTCGCTGTCCGGCCCCTGCATCAGTGTGAGGTTGCGGACAGACAGGCCAAAGCGCGGATGCTGACGGGCGAAGGCAAAGCGATTGACGCCCGAACGCGCATAGAATCCCGACGGGTCCTGCACATTTTCCATGGCCTGCGCCAGCCCGGTCACGCGGTTTGCATTGGCGCGCAGATTGGCGATTGCAGGCATAACCTGAATGAACCACGAGCAATCATTGATCATGGCGGCAACCAGTTCAGCACCCGTGACATAATTACGGAAGCTCACCGACCCGCTCATATAGGGCAGAAGGCCCGGAATATAGGCGACGATGCGGTTGGACAGGAAGCCATAGGCCTGCGAGAAGGCCAGATAGGCCGCGTCAAAACGATTGAGCTTGTTCCAGGTGCCGTCGACATCCTTGTAGAGACGTTCATGCACCGAACGCTGAACGGCCTCGCCATTGGAGGCGGAAATCTGGAAGCTGCGGCGCAGAAGGGTCGTCCATTCACCACGATAGGAACCTTCCGCCTGCTGAATGCCGAGATTGAGGCGCTCCAGACGGCGACCGATCTTGATGGCGACGAACGTACCAAGCGGCACGTAAATCAGGATGGCGGCAAAGGCGAGAACCGCGCTGCCATAAGAACCGAAGACTTCCAGCCCTTCCACATCCGTGGACATTTCAATGAGCTTCTGTCCGATGAAGAAGGCCGACAGAACGACGCCGACAATGCCCATCACGAGGCCAATGGCGCCGCCGGTCATGCCCTTGATCGATTCCTGCAAGCGCTGATCGACATTGTCGATCTGGTCCTTGCCGCGACCCTGCTGCAAATGGAAATGCGTGTGCTTGCTATTGAGAAGCGCTGCGGAGAACTGGTCGTTCAGCCACTTGCGCCACTTGCGATGCAAGGTGGTGGAAAGGAAATGGCGCGAGCCGACCAGCATCACATCCTTGGCCAGCATCAGCAGGATCAGGAGACCGGCATTGGTTGAAATGGCAATCAGCGGGCTTTGAACCGGCGCGGTATTTACATTGACGATGGAGTTCATCAGATGGCCGGAGGCTTCCGCCACCCAGACCGTCATCTTGCTGACGAAAGCCGTCAGAAGAAAAATGGCGGCGGTGAGCGCCCAAGCTTCTCTCCAGCGGTCGGACACCCAATAGGCGCGCATCAAGCCCCAGAACGAGGTCATGCTGGCCACGGCAGACTTGTCCCCTTGGTGCAGGCTTGCCTGCCGGGACTGTCGTTCTATCTGCCGTACTCCTTTCAATCCGCACCTCGCTTCCAGTTCACCAATTGTAACTCTGTGTAACACATTGCAACAAACTGTGGTTAACGCAATGTTAACAGTCAATACAAAACGCGAGCACGGAATCTTGAAAAGCGGGATGCGCCCTTTCAAGAACCTGAAATCGTTCAGCTATTGGATGTGCTAAATTTTATGGGAAAGCGCCGTTTTATGCGGAAAACGGACGCTTAGAAGCAAATATGCAACATGATTCGGCGTGATCGCTCTGTTACAAGGCGAGAAATGCCTGCAATCGCGGCACAGCGAAATCGAGGAAGACCTTCACGCGCTGGGGCAGTCTGGCCCCGCCGAGGAACACGGCATTCACCTCTTCCTCGTCGCTTTCGATGACATCCGCCAGTACCTCCACCAGCCGTCCGGCTGCTATGTCGTCGCGCGCATGATAATGCGCGATGCGGGCCAGCCCCACCCCGGCTATGGCCATGCGGCGCACCGTTTCACCATTATTGGCGAGCAATGATCCATAGACGGCGCGGTCGACAATGCGACCACTTTCCTTGAGCGGCCAGACCGGCGCAACGCGGCGAAAGTTGAAGCCGATGCAATTATGCTCGGCGAGGTCGTCAACCGAGCGCGGCGTGCCGCAGCGCTCCAGATAGGCGGGGGCCGCCACGATCTTGCGCCGCGCCAGACCGATCTTGCGCATCATCATGCTGGAATTTGCAAGCTTGCCGGTCCGAAAAGCCACATCGGTCCGATCGCGATAGAGGTCCACGATCTCGTCGTTGAGCGACAGGTCCACCACGATATTCGGATAGGCGCTGAGAAACTCCGGCAGCACCGGCTCCAGCCCCAGCGTACCCAGTGCAACCGACGTGGTGATGCGCACCGTGCCGCCGGTGCTGGCTGAGCCTTGCGACAGTTCACGCTCGATCTCGTCAAAGTCGTGCAGTAGCCCCTGACTGCGCTCATAATAGATGCGCCCTTCGGCGGTGAGCGACAGGCGGCGGGACGACCGCTCCAAAAGCCGCACGCCAAGCCGCGTCTCGATGCGGGAAATCAGCTTGCTGATCGTCGATGGATTCATGCGCAAAAGACGCGCAGCCTCCGAGAAGCTGCCCGCGTCCACGACCCGCAGGAACACCTGCATCTCACCGGCGCGATTATCCATCCATGACCCCATCTGTGAAATTGTTTCATAGATAATGTGGAACGACAGCGGATTTTCAAGTGGGAATGTTGGGCCTATCTCTTTGTGCATCACAGGATTCTAATGGATTCCTGACTGGAAGCGTTTGCCTCCCAAGCTTCGTGCGCCTCCGCGCGAAACGCGTCCAGCCAGTCAACAGGAGTTACAATGAAGATCGTCAACGCACACGGCGCGGCTATTCCCGCGCTCGGTTTCGGCGTTTTCCGTATGTCGGACGCCGAAGTGGAAGCCGTCATTCCAGCCGCACTGGAAGCAGGTTTCCGCCATTTCGATACCGCTCAAATCTATCAGAACGAAGCAGCCCTTGGCCAAGCCTTGCAGAAGGCTGGCCCACGTCGCGATGATCTGTTCCTGACCACCAAGGTCTGGGTCGATAATTATAGCGAAGAGAAGTTCGCTTCTTCCGTGACCGAAAGCCTCGACAAGCTGCAAGTCGATCAGGTCGACCTCTTGCTGCTGCACTGGCCAGCCCACAAAGTGTCGATTGCCGAACAGGTCGATTTGCTGAATGCGGTTCAGGCTTCGGGCAAGACGCGCTTTATCGGCGTCAGCAACCAGAATATCGCGCAGATGAAAGAATCGATTGAACGCAGCCAAGCGCCAATCGTGACCAACCAGATCGAGGTTCACCCTTATCTCGACCAGAACGCGATTGCTGCTGCCGCCAAGGAAGCTGGCGTTGCCATCACCGCCTATTTCGGCATGGCCGATGGCGCGGTTCCGCGTGATCCGGCACTGCAGGCCATCGGTGCGAAATACGGCAAGACTGCCGCACAGGTTGCGCTGCGCTGGCTCATCGAACGCGGTTTCATCGCGCTTTCGAAGACCGCCAAGCCGGCACGTGTCGCGGAAAACTTCGACCTGTTCGACTTTGAACTCAATTCTGAAGACATGGCGGCGATTGCAAAGCTCGCCCGTCCTGACGGACGTCTGGTCAGCCCTCCCGAGCTGGCGCCTGTCTGGGACAAGTAACACGGAGATTTCGCTATGAGTGCTTCAAACGCTCAGACAAGCGCAACCCAGGCGGCCGGTTTCAACTGGCCGCTTCTTGCGCTTGCAATCGGTGCCTTCGGCATCGGCACCACCGAATTTGCGCCAATGGGCCTGCTGCCCGTCATCGCCGATGGTGTGAATGTATCGATCCCGACCGCTGGCCTGCTGGTCAGCGCCTATGCGATTGGCGTCATGATCGGCGCTCCGATCATGACTCTGGCGTTCGGGCGTTTCGGCAAGCGCACCGCGCTGATGCTGCTGATGGCGATCTTCACCATCGGCAACATTCTGTCGGCCTTTGCACCAGACTACTGGACGCTTCTGGCTGCTCGTCTCGTGACGAGCCTCAACCACGGCGCGTTCTTCGGTCTCGGCTCCATCGTTGCGGCCAGCGTCGTGCCGCCAGAAAAGCGGGCCAGCGCCGTTGCGACCATGTTCATGGGTCTCACCATCGCCAATATTGGCGGCGTCCCGGCAGCAACCTGGATCGGCCAGCAGATCGGCTGGCGCATGTCATTTGCGGGAACTGCGGTTCTCGGCCTCGTCGCCATTGCCGCCCTGTGGCTTTCACTGCCGCGCGGTGAAGCGGGCAAGATGCCCGATATCCGTAAGGAAGTGGGTGTTCTGTTGCGTCCAACCGTGTTGAAGTCGCTGGCGACAACCGTGATGGGTGCAGGTGCGATGTTCACGCTCTACACCTATGTTGCCGCCGTTCTGGCTGATCGCACCGGCGCTTCGGAAGGTTTCGTGACGCTGGCGCTCGTCATCATCGGCGTGGGCTTTACCGTCGGCAATGCGCTGGGTGGCCGTCTGGCCGACTGGTCGCTGAATGGCGCAACGCGGATCTTCCTCGGCCTGCTCGCTGCCATCAGCTTCGTGCTGCCGCTCGCGCTCAACAGCCATGTCGGCGCGCTCATCAGCCTGCTGGCCTGGGGTGCTGCTGCATTCGCCATCGTGCCGCCGGTTCAGATGCGCGTCATGCAGGCTGCATCCGAAGCACCGGGTCTGGCTTCGTCGATCAATATCGGCGCATTCAACCTCGGCAATGCGGTGGGTGCCGCTCTGGGTGGCGCGGTGCTGAGCGCGGGCTACGGCTATGCGGCCATCCCGGTGGCCGGTGGCCTTCTGGCAGCGGCGGGTCTGCTGTTCACGCTGTCACGTCGCCCGAAGGTGGAGCTTGCCCCCACGGCTTGCTGATAGATTTGCTCCGGCGCGCGCCTGATCAATCGAGCGTGCGCCGGAAGCGCAACAGAGCCATCGTGGCAAACAGAATAACGAACAGGATCAGCGCATTCACCTCGCCGGCAATATCGGCAAGGGTTGCGCCCTTCAGCATCACCGCGCGCACGATGCGCAGGAAATGCGTGAGCGGGAAAATCTCGCCCAAGGCCTGCGCCCAGTCGGGCATGCCCCTGAACGGAAACATGAAACCCGACAGCATCAGCGACGGCAGAAAAAAGAAGAAGGTCAGCTGCATGGCCTGCATCTGCGTGCGCGAAGCGGTCGAAATCGTATAGCCGAGCAACACCAGCGACAAAACGAAGATCAGCACGCAAGCCAGAAGCAGCGCCAGCGATCCGACGAACGGCACGCCGAACAGAAGCTTAGCCGCAACCAGCACGACCACCACCTGCACCGCCCCCACAGCGAGAAACGGCAGCACCTTGCCCAGCATGATCTCGGCAGGCGTGGCAGGCATGGCCAGCAGGTTTTCCATGGTGCCGCGCTCGGTTTCACGGGTCAGCGCCATGGCCGTCATCATCACCATCGTCATTTGCAGGATGACGCCGAGCAGGCCGGGCACGATATTATACTGCGACACGCCTTCCGGATTGTACCGACGATGCACGATCACCTGTAGCTGGCTGCGGGCGGCCTCCGTCGCTTCGACCTGCTTGCCCTGCTCGCGCAACAGCGCCTGACTGGCCACGGTGCTCAGCGTTGAAATTGCCCCGCTTGCCACAGATGGGTCGGTTGCATCGGCTTCGATGAGAATTTGCGGTGTATCGCCTGCATCCACCCGCCGCTCGAAGTCGGACGGGATGGTGACCACGAAGGAGACCGTGCCGTTGGCAATCAGCGCTTCGGCTTCGGCGGCGCTTTGAACCACGTGATCGAAGCGATAATAGCCTGTCGTTTCCAGCGCCGATATCATCGCCCGGGTGTAATGATCCTGACTGGTGACGACCACGGCGCTGGGCAAGCTTTTCGGGTCATTGTTGATCGCAAAGCCGAACAGCAGAAGCTGCATCAGCGGCACCACCAGCATCATGGCGAAGGTAATGCGGTCGCGCCGCATCTGGATGAATTCCTTCATCAGCATCGCGCCAAGACGCTCGAATGAAAACCAGCTGCCCGTCGTCATCCTTTGCTGCTCCCGGCCTTGTTACTCCCGGTGCTGGCTGCTTTCGCCATATTGTCCTGCGCATTGGCCATGAACTGGATGAAGACATCCTCAAGGCTGGTTTCGCCTGCCTCAACGGTAATCCCGTCACGATGCCTGATCTTGTCGAGCGCCATTTCCAGCTTGGCCCGGTCGGAGCCGACAACATGCAGCGTCGCCCCGAATGGCGCCACTTGCAGAACGCCCGGCTCATTCTCCAGTTCGCGCGCAACATCGCCCAACCGCTGGCCGCTGACGACGAAAGTCGTAAGACCCGCCTCAGCGATCACATCCCTGACCGTTCCCGTCGCCAGAAGCTTGCCATAGGAAATATAGCTGATGCGGTGGCAGCGCTCGGCTTCGTCCATATAGTGGGTTGAAACCAGCACTGTCAGTCCGCCATCGGCAAGGCGATGAATCTCGTCCCAAAAATCGCGCCGCGCCTTGGGGTCAACACCGGCGGTCGGCTCATCCAGCAGCAGTAACTTGGGCTTGTGCATGATACAGGCGGCAAGTGCGAGCCGTTGTTTCCAGCCGCCGGAAAGCGTGCCAGCAAGCTGGTTGCCGCGCGATGTCAGCCCAAGTTCTTCCAGCGTGCGCGCCACATGGTCCCGCACGGGCTTCAGACGATAAAGCCGCGCCACAAATTCAAGATTTTCGGCGATGGTCAGGTCTTCGTAGAAGGAGAAGCGCTGCGTCATGTAACCGACCTCGCGCTTGATCTTCAGCCCTTCCGTGCGCAGATCAAACCCCAGCACCTGCCCCTCGCCTTCATCGGGCGTCAGCAAGCCGCACATCATGCGGATGGTCGTGGTCTTGCCGGAACCGTTCGGCCCCAGAAAGCCGACAATCTCGCCCTCCGCCACCGACATGCTCACATGATCGACGACAGTTGCATCGCCAAACCGCTTCACAAGACCTTTGACATCGATGGCGTTGGACATCATCGCCTCCGTCTACCGGGCAGCCAGATCGACATCGACGATCTGGCCCGGCTGGAGCGGCGAAGCCGGATCGACCGGATGCGCCTCGACGAGATAGACAAGCTTCTGGCGTGTTTCGAGCGAATAGATCACCGGCGGGGTGAATTCCGGGTCGGGCGAGACATAGCTCACCTTCGCCTTGAGGTCTGCCGTGCAGCCGTCGCAACGGACCGACAGCAAATCTCCAACCCGGACGGAGGAGAACTTGGCCTCCGGAATATAGACTTTCAGCTTCACCGCGCCGTCCGGCAGCATGGTCAACACTGGCGCGGTCGGCCCGGCGGTGTCGCCCGGATTGCGGATGACATCGGTGATCCGCCCGGCAGCGGGCGCAACAATGGTGCGCTTGGTCAGATGCCAGCGTGCGGAATCGAGCTGTGCGGCAGCGCTCTTGACCGCGTTTTCAGCGGCCTTGATTTCTTCCGGGCGGGCGGGCAAACGTCCCACGGCCAGATTGGCCATGCTCTGATTGATGGACGCTTCGGCCACTTCCACACTGGTTTTGGCATCGTCCAGCTGGGCCTGCGTCATGACCCCGCGCTTTGTCAGGTCCTGCGTGCGCAAAAGCGTGCGCCGCGCATCGTCGGCCTGCGCATTGGCGGTGCGCACCGACGCCTCCAGAACCGCAATTTCATCCGGGCGCTTGCCAACCTGCAAATCGGCAAGCTGCGCCTGGGCCTGCGCCAAAGCGGCTTCTGCCTGCGCAACCGCGATTTTCGCATCCGTCTCTTCGGTGAGCGCAATCGGCTTGTCCGGCTCCACACGTTCGCCGCGCTTCACCATGACGGATTGCACCTGCGCAACTTCCAGCGGGGCAAGCTGCACGAACTCGCCTTCGACATAGCCAACGGCCAGCGGCTGGCTGCTGCATGCCGCGAACAGATAGGACGCGAAAGGAACGATACAGAGAAGGCTCATTGCACTTCGTCCTTATTATGCTGTTCATCGCGGGCAGCGAGAATGGCAAACAGATTCTGCCGCGCGATGGCTGCAACCGCCTTGGCTTCATCGGGACCGAAAGCCGCCCAGCCCATGCGCCGCTTCACCGCCTCTTGCCCGATCCGGAAATAAACGACCTGTCCAAGCAGCGTGAAAACGGTAAGACGCGTTTGCTCGCTTTCTGCTGGTTCGCCAGTCGCCGCTTCCCAGACGGCGCAAAGCCGTTTGTGGGTCGGCTCGAAAACGCCGGAATAGATGCGGTCTAGCGCCGCTGTCGGATGCGCCAGCTCGCGCAACAGAAACTGAACGATTTCGCCGGATGCCGGTTGCGCCACGATAAACTGCACCATCCGCTCCAGCGCGAAACCCAGCTGCTGACGCGCAGCTTCCTTCGTCGTCGCAGGAGCACCGATTGCCCCGTAATGGCCAAGTGCCTGACCGGCAACGCCCTGTATCGTCTCGACGATATAGTCGGCAGCGGCAAGCCGCAGTCCTTCCTTGCCGCCGAAATGATAGGCGATGGAGCCGATATTCGCCTTGGCATAAGCCGCGATCTCGCGCGTCGAGGTGGCGTCGAAGCCTTTCGACCCGAACAGCTGCAAAGCCGCATGGATCAGCGCCATGCGCGTCTGGTCACTGGATAGTGACGGTTCGCTTTGGGCGGGGTTGGTGACGGTGTCAGTATTGCGCGGTTTTTTCATAATATTATTTAATCAATCGATTGATTAAATGTCAAGCAGTCGAAAACTGCGTGAGGACATCGCGCAGTTTTCGGTCAGATTCGGCGAGGTTTTACGAAGGGCTCTTGCCCATCATTTTGCGCTGGCGATAACTTTCTCCAGCCGCGTCTGGACGATCTTCGGCTTCTTGGCGGCAACGATCTGATCGAGATTGGCCGGATTGTCGCCAACTGCAATCACCGCAACCATGCCCATGGCGAAGTGCGGTGTGCATTTGACGAGATAGGCGCCCGGCTCCGTGACGGTCAGCACATAGTTCTCGTTCATCTTGCTTTTGAACGGGGCCACGCCTGCCGGGAGCATGTCCTTGACCGACTCGACATAATGCCCCTTGTCCACCGAGATGAAGGTTACCGTGTCGCCCGGCTTTGCCTTGATATAGGCCGGTTCGAACACCATGACGCCCTCAGCGCCCTTGTTCAGCATGTGAACTTCAATATTCTCGGCGAAAGCGGGGGCAGCAAGCAGGCCCAAGACACCGGCGGCAAGTCCCAACGCGGTCATACGCATTTTCATCTCGATCTCCATCACGAGCGCCGCGGCTGCCCAAGCGGACAGGCCGAAAGCGCCCAAACATTGCGGGCAAAGCAGCCCGCAATCGGAAATCTAGTCCCTTCATTTCAGGTTTTCCTTGATTGCAATCAAGGAAGCGGGATGACAAACGGGTTCAGTGCAGGCCGAGATAAGCCTTGCGCACCTCGGCATTGTCCAGAAGCGACGCGCTATTACCTGACAGATGAATGCGGCCATTGACCATGACATAGGCGCGCTGCGACAGTTTCAGTGCGTGATTGGCATTCTGCTCGACCAGAAAAATAGTCTTGCCCATCGCGGCAATCTCACCCAGCACCTCGAAGACGCGCTTCACGACCAGCGGCGCCAGCCCCAGCGAAGGCTCATCGAACAGGATCAACTCGGGCCGCGCCATCATGGCGCGCGCAATGGCCAGCATCTGCTGCTCACCGCCGGACATGGTGCCTGCAACCTGATTGCGACGCTCCTTGAGGCGAGGAAACAGTTCGAACATGGTCGCGCGGTCGGCGTCGAAATGCTCCATCCCGACAGGCGTGGTACCCATCATCATGTTCTCCTCGACCGACATTTCCTGATAGATCTGCCGCCCTTCCGGCACCAGTGCCACGCCCCGCCTGGAAATGCGATTTGTCGCCAGACGGGAAATGTCCTCGCCACGATGAACGATCCTGCCTTTCGACGCGCGCGGCGAGCCGAAGATCGTCGAAAGCAGCGTGGTCTTGCCTGCGCCATTCGCGCCGATCAGGCTGACAATCTCGCCCTTGGAAATATGCACATTGACCGAGCGCAGCGCTTCCACCGCGCCATAATGCGCGTGCACATCCACCAGCTCCAGAAGCTTGTCGGTTGCGCCCTGCCCGTTTGGTTCCGCCACCTGGCTCACGATTGCACCTCTTCTTCACTGACACCGAGATAGGCAGCGATCACTGCCGGATCATTGGCCACCTGTTCAGGCGTTCCATCGGCAATGACCTCGCCATGATCCAGCACGACAATGTGGTTGGATATGCGCATCACCAGCCCCATATCGTGCTCAATCACCAGCACGGTCAGCTCCTGCTCGGCGCAAAGCCGCTGGATGATCTGGGAAAGCTCATGCGTTTCTGATGGGTTCAGCCCCGCCGCCGGTTCGTCGAGACAGATAAGCTGCGGCCCGGTACACATGGCGCGGGCGATCTCCAGCCGTCGCTGCCGGCCATAGGGAAGCTCCCCGGCAAGCCGGTTGGCGTCTTCAAGCAGGTTCATCTGGCCGAGCCAGTAATAGGCGCGGTCCACCGCTTCGGTTTCCGCCTTGCGGAAGGCCAATGTTTTGAAGATGCCGCTCAACAGCCCGTTGCGGGTGGCAAGATGCTGGGCAACCAGCAGGTTCTCCACCACCGACATTTCCTTGAACAGCCGGATGTTCTGGAATGTGCGGGCGATACCCGCCCGCGTCACCTGATGGGAGCCGCCGGTGATCGGCTTGTCCATATAAGCGCCGATGTCACGCGGGCCTTCTGGACCGTTGAGCACAATGCGGCCTTCGCTCGCACGATAAAAGCCGGTGATGCAGTTGAACATCGTCGTCTTGCCAGCGCCGTTGGGGCCGATCAGCGCGGTAATGCCGCCTTTCGCCACCGAGAAATTGACCCCGCGATTGGCGACGATCCCGCCAAACCGCATGGTGACATTTTGAACTTCGAGGATAGGCGCATTCATCGGCTGGCCTCCATGGTCAATTGATCCGGCTTGGAGGAAAGCCCCGCCGAAACCACCGCCTCCGACGACGGGAAGAACGCCGGGCGCGTGACCCGCACCAGTCCGCGCGGCTTCCAGATCATCATGACGACCATCAGCACGCCGAAAATGAAGACGCGATATTCTGCGAAGTCGCGCAGCAGTTCCGGCAGGATGGTCAAAACCAGCGCGGCGAGAATGACACCGACAGTGGAGCCGAGACCACCCAGCACCACGATGGCGAGGATGAGCGCAGATTCGAAGAAGGTGAAGGATGTCGGGTTCACGAAGCCCTGATGCGCCGCGAAGAACACGCCTGCAATCCCGCCCGTCGATGCGCCAAGCATGAAGGCGGAAAGCTTGATGAAGACGTGATTGACGCCAAGCGACCGGCAGGCAATCTCATCCTCGCGCAGCGCTTCCCACATGCGCCCCAGCGGCATGACACGCAGGCGCTCCACCGTGTAGATCACCCCACACACGACGAGGAACAGCACGAAATACAGGAACCAGAACTTGTAATCGGAATTATAGGCGATGCCGAAGAAGTCGTGGAACGGTGTGCCGCCCTGCTTTGCGGTCCGGCTGAACTCCAACCCGAAGAGCGTGGGGGCGGGCGCGGGGGCGCCGTTCGGTCCTCCGGTGAAGTCCAGCCAGTTGTTGAGCACAAGGCGGATGATCTCGCCGAAACCCAGTGTCACGATGGCGAGGTAATCGCCATGCATCTTGAGCACCGGAAAACCGAGGATCATGCCGCAAAGGCCCGCGAGAAACGGCGCGATGACCAGCGCGCTCCAGAAGCCCAACCCCAGATATTGCGAGCCGAGCGCCAGAAGATAGGCACCCACTGCATAGAAGGCCACGAAGCCGAGATCGAGCAGGCCAGCCAGCCCGACGACGATGTTCAGCCCCAGACCCAGGAGGCAGTAGATCAGCGCCAGAATGGCGATGCCGAGGAAATATTTGTCGGCCACGAAAGGCAGCATCAACCCTGCCAGAAAAATCACCGCCAACAGCGGGGCTGCGGATTTTTCCTTGCCCGTTCTGACCGTGACGCCGCCGCTATTGCTGGACAAAAGGGCTTTCAGCCTTGCGCCGAGCGGGCTCATGCCGATCAGCGAAAATATCAGCCGTCCGGCTGTGACGATGGCGGCAAGCGTGACGGCCCGCATCAGCTCATTGCGGAAGGAGAAGCCGTCCAGCACGAGACCGGAAATCGGCCCAAGCAGGATCAGCGAAATGGTGAAAGTCAGTAGCGCTTCCTTGAAAAGCGCGAGAAGACGGTCGTTCAGCATGGTTTCCGGCCTCCCCTCAGACTTTCTGGATTTCCGGACGACCGAGCAGGCCGTAAGGACGGAAGAACAGAAGAACAATCAGCAAGGCAAAGGCGAAGACGTCCTTGTAGTCCGTGCTGACATAGCCGGCGAACAGCGCTTCGGTGAGGCCGAGCAATATGCCGCCGAGCACTGCGCCCGGCAGAGAGCCAATGCCGCCAAGTACTGCCGCCGTGAATGCCTTGATGCCCATCACGAAGCCGATGAAGAAATTGAACGAACCATAGTTGAAGGTCACCAGCACGCCGCCGACAGCAGCCGTTGCTGCACCGATCACGAAGACGGTGGAGATGGTGCGGTCCGTGTTGACGCCGAGGATCGCAGAAATGCGGATATTTTGCTGGGTCGCGCGGCACTCACGGCCAATGCGCGTATAGCCGATCACATAGGTCAGAATGCCCATGGCGACCAATGAGGCCAACAGGATCACGGTCTGCATATAGGTGATCTGGGCAAAATGCTGTTCGGTGCCGAACCGGAAAGCGCCCTGGATCAGCGTCGGCACGCCCTGATCGCGCGCGCCTTGTGAAATCTGAACATAGCTTTGCAGCATCAGCGATATGCCGATTGCCGAAATCAGCGGCGCCAGCTTGGTGGAGCCGCGCAACGGCCTGTAGGCCACGCGCTCGATCACCCACCCGTAGACCGCCGTGATGGCGCAGGTGATGATCAGGATCGAGATCAGCGCGAAAGGAACCGACTGAACGCCGAAGAAGCCCAGCACCGCAAGCGTGATCGCGGCAATATAGGCCGACACCATATAGACGTCGCCATGAGCGAAATTGATCATGCGGATGACCCCGTAGACCATCGTGTAGCCGACGGCGATCAGTCCGTAGATAGCGCCCAGCGTGATCCCATTGATCAGCTGCTGGGCCAGAATATAGAAGTCCATGGCAACCCCTTTTGCATTCAGAGCGACATGCGATCTGAACTCTTGGTCCGACGCATCCAGCCGAACAGCGTGACCTGCTGTGGATGCGGTTCAGGCAAGGAGGAACCAGCCAGACCGCAGGGTCTGGCTGGAGCTGGTAGAGCCTTAGTTGACGAGAACTGGGGTTCCCTTGTCGTCGAAATTATAGAAGACGAACTTGAAGTCCTTGATGTCGCCCTTCTCGTCCCAGGTGATCTTGCCAATGGCGGAATCAACCGTGTTGTTACGCAGCCAGTTGGTCTGGGCCTTGATGTCGTCACCCGCCTTCAACGCAGCCACGATGGCCTGCGCATTGGCGTAGCCATAGAGCGTGTAGTTGGCTGGCGTGATATTCGCCTTCTTCAGCGCATCCTGAACGCCCTTGGTCGACGGATCGGCCAGCGGGTCCGGCGTTGCCGAATAATAGACATTCTTGAGATTGCCCGCGCCGCCAGCTGCCGCAATCAGCTCGGCCTGCGCGAAGGAATCGCCGCTCACCACAACCACATCCAGACCCTGTTCCTTGATCTGGCGGATCAGCGGGCCGCCTTCCGGAATAAGACCGCCGAAATAAACAGCCGTTGCGCCGGAACTCTTGATCTTGGTCACCAGCGCATTGAAGTCGCGCTCGCCGCGCGTCAGGCCTTCATAAAGAACCGGCTTGATGCCGCGTGCTTCGATGGTCTTCTTGACTGCATCGACGAGGCCCTGACCATAGGTGTCCTTGTCATGGATCAGCGCGATCTTGTCCCGCTTCAACGTATCGAGAATGAACGCACCGGCGACGACTGCCTGCTGATCGTCGCGTCCGCAACCACGAAACACGGTTTCAAGGCCGCGCTCGGTCACGGTTGGATTGGTGGATGCAGGAGCCATCTCCAGAATGCCCGCATCATTGTAGATTTCGGAAGCAGGAATGGTGCTCGACGAGCAGAAATGGCCAATCACCGCCTGAACCTTGTCCTGATCGACAAAACGGTTGGCAACGGCAATCGCCTGCTTCGGTTCGCAGGCATCGTCGCCCTTCACCAGTTCGATCTGCTTGCCATTGATGCCGCCGCTGGCATTCACATCGTTCACATAAGCGGAAACACCGCTGTAAACCTGTTCACCGAATGTAGCGTTGGGGCCTGTCATCGGGCCTGCAACACCGATCTTGATCGTGTCGGCTGCAAAGGCCTGTGACAGCAGGAGACCGGACGCGATGGCTGATCCGGCGAGAAGTCTTGCGATGGATTTCATGGAGTTTCCCTCTGGTTTTAACCGTTGTTCTTATCAAAGCGATTTCTGTTCCGATGGAAGTGTTCGAACCGCTCCAATTCTTTGCTTGCATGCATTTTCGGGGCAAAATCGCTCTATATTCTCACTGGAAACGTTATGGCCGCTCCCGGCCTTCGCCATTTCCACGCGACTGGTCACATCGCACCAATCATCTGATTTTGCTTGCCTATTACCTCCACCAAACAAAAATCGGCCAGCTGAACCGCCGTTTTTGCGGCTTGTTTTCATGTTGACACATATATGATAAGTGACGTATTTAAAGATCGTCAAGTGGAAATACGAATGAGCGTGGCCCGACACCATCAAGACGCATCAATTCCAGACCCCGACGGCCCGATCTTCCACCCGCCTCCATACGACCCAGCACAAAGAAACGCCGTGATCGGCGACACGCCAGGAACCACAGGCCAGGGAGCCCAGACATGAACATGATCGCTTTCGAGAGCCGGCGTGCGGCGACCATCAAATCCTCACCGTCGATGGCCGTTTCGATGGCGGCCAAGGCCATGCGGGCCAGAGGCGAAAACGTCCTCGACCTGTCGCTCGGCGAGCCGGATTTTGATACGCCGTCGCATATTGTCGAGGCGGCAATCGGCGCGATGCGCAGCGGCATCACGCGCTATACGGCACCTGACGGCCTGCCGGAGTTGCGCCAGGCCATTGTCGATAAGTTCAGGCGCGAGAACGGTCTCGACTATGCGCTGGACGAAATCTCGATCGGCAATGGCGCAAAGCAGATCCTGTTCAACGCCTTTCTCGGCACCTTGGAGCCGGGCGATGAAGTGATCGTTCCTGCTCCTTACTGGGTGTCCTATACCGATCTGGTGATCCTGCATGGCGGCCTGCCGAAAGTGATCGCCTGCGGTGTGGAAGACGATTTCAAGATCACGCCGGAGCGGCTGGAAGCGGCAATCACCCCAAAGACCCGCTGGTTTCTGTTCAACTCGCCTTCCAATCCAACCGGCGCGATCTATACGGCGGATGAATTGAAGGCGCTGGGCGAAGTGCTGGCACGCCATCCGCGCGTCGCGATCATGTCGGATGAAATCTACGAACACATCGTCTGCGGCGACACGCCCTTCACGTCATTCGCCATTGCCTGCCCCGATCTGCGCGACCGCACATTGATCATCAACGGCGTTTCCAAGGCCTATGCCATGACCGGCTGGCGTCTTGGCTATGCGGCGGGTCCGAAGGAACTGACCAAGGTGCTCAACAAGCTGCAGTCGCAGAGCACCACCTGCCCCTCCTCCATCACGCAGGTTGCGGCAGCGGCCGCTCTCAATGGCCCGCAGGATTTCGTGCGGACAGCGGTTGCAGAATACAAGGCGCGTGGCGAACTGGTGACAAAGGGCTTTGGCGCCATTGCGGGGCTTGAAGTCCGCGCGCCGGAAGGTGCATTCTATCTCTTCCCGAAATGCGCTGCCTATATCGGTAAAGTGACGCCGGACGGCACTCTGATTGCGAATGATACGATGCTCGCTTCCTATCTTCTGACCGAAGGCAAGGTCGCCACTGTGCCCGGCGCGGCTTTCGGCGTTGAGCCTTACATCCGCCTCTCTTTCGCGACCTCCCGGGAAAACCTGACCGCAGCCATCGAGCGCACATCCGATGCCCTCGCAAAACTTCGCTAATTAGGACCTCTTCATGACCCACTTTCAAAGAACGCTGTTGACTGGCGCTGCCGGTCGCCTCGGATCGGAGCTGCGCAAATCGGGAACGCGGCTGGGCCGGATCGTGCGCTTGTCGGCGCTGGAACCGTGTCAGGATCTCGCGCCGCATGAAGAGGACTTCCCCGCCGATCTCGCGGACTTCGACGCGGTTTCGCGCGTTGTCGAAGGCTGCGACGCCATCATACATATGGGCGGGCAGTCGGTGGAAGCGCCCTGGAAGACCATCCTCGATTCCAACATTTCCGGCGGCTACAATATTTACGAGGCAGCCCGTCGCCACGGTGTAAAGCGCATTGTCTTTGCAAGCTCCGTCCATGCCATCGGCTATTACGAGCGGACGGAAACCATCGACGGCAATGTTCAGACGCGCCCGGACAGCCTTTATGGCGTCTCCAAAACCTTCGTGGAAAATCTGGCCCGCTATTACTTCGACAAGTTCGGCATCGAAACCGTCTGCATTCGCATCGGCTCCTCCTTTCCGGAACCGACCGACCGTCGCCATCTGATCACCTGGCTGTCCTTCGAAGACTGCCGCCAGCTGGTCGAGAAGTGCCTGTCCGCACCGCGTGTCGGCTTCATGGTCGCCTATGGCATGTCGAACAACAGCGAATCCTTCTGGGACAACCGCACCGCCGCCGTGCTCGGCTACAAGGCCAAGGACAGCGCCGACGATTATCGCGATGCGGTTTTCGCCAAGACGCCGCAAGGCGACCCCAACGATCCGGCAGTCCGGTTTCAGGGTGGCAGCTTCTGCGCCGCCGGTCATTTCGAAGACGAAAACAAGTAGGCTTACAATGCAGGCTTCCAAGAGTTCCTATGATGTCGTCATTGTCGGCGGCGCGGTTGTGGGCAGCGCGACCGCCTATTTTCTGGCGACCAACCCCGATTTCAACGGCACCATACTGGTGATCGAAAAGGACTGGACCTATCAGCGCTCGGCAACGGCGCTGTCGTCCAGCTCCATCCGCCATCAGTTTTCCAACGCCATCAATGTGCAGGTTTCGCGCTTCGGCACGGAATTCATCCGCAATTTCCGCGAAAACGTGGCCGTCGATGACGACACGCCGGAAATCGGCTTTCACGAAGCGGGCTATCTGTTCCTTGCCGCCGATGACCGCGGCGATCAGGTTCTGCGGCGCAATCATGAAACGCAGGTTTCCTGCGGCGCGGAAGTTTCGCTGCTGGATGTGGATGGCCTTGGCCAGCGCTTTCCGTGGCTCAATCTTGAGGGGCTGACGCTTGGCAGCACCGGCGAACGCGGTGAAGGCTGGTTCGACAGTTCCGCGCTCATGCAGGGTTTCCGCAAGAAGGCGCGCTCGCTCGGCGTCGAATATATCGAGGACGAGGTCGTGGCCGTCAACCGTGAGGGCGACCGCATTGTCTCCGTGACCACCAAAAGCGGGCAGACGATTGCCTGCGGCACGATGGTCAACACGTCCGGCACCAACGGCAAGAAAGTCGCCCGCATGGCCGGGCTGGACATTCCGGTCGAACCACGCCGCCGTTCGCTGTTCGTCGTCGATTGCCGCACACCGCTGGAAGGCAAGGTGGGCCTCACCATCGACCCAAGCGGCGTGTTCTTCCGGCCTGAAGGCAAGTTCTATCTGATGGGCACCTATCCCAAGCACGACCCGGAAGTCGACCCGAACGATTTCGATGTCATGCATGACGAGTTTGACGAGGAAATCTGGCCGACCTTGGCCAATCGCGTTCCGGCTTTCGAGGCGATCAAGGTCGTCAACTCATGGGCGGGCCATTACGACTATTGCACGCTCGATCACAATGTCATTCTGGGACCGCATACCGAGGTGAAGAACTTCCTGTTCGCCAACGGATTTTCCGGTCACGGATTGCAGCAGTCGCCAGCCATGGGGCGCGGCTTGAGCGAACTGATCATCTATGACGCGTTCAAGACGCTCGACCTCTCACCCTTCGGCTTTGAGCGCGTGACGGCCAATCGTCCATTCCTGGAAGATGCCGTGATCTGACCGGCCTTGCAGACACAATCAAAAAGCCCGAAACCGTCGCCGGTTCCGGGCTTTTCTTTTTGTTTGCGCTGCTCAGTCCGTCAGCGCATCGCTGGCTGGTTCTTCCAGCAAGGAGCGATAGCGATTGAGGCTTTCTTCCAGATGCGCGACCAGCGCATTGCGCGCCGCCTTTGCATCGCCCTGCGTGATCGCGGCAAGGATCATCGCATGTTCCTTGTTGATCTTCTTGAGATAGGACCGTGAAGCCCGCACGGGCTGGCGATGCTTCAGCAGCAGATCAAAGTTGATCTCGCCGATAACCGCTTCCAGAAAACTCGGGAAATGCGGATTGCGGGTTGCCCGCGCAATCGCAAGGTGGAAATCGAAATCGGCGCGTGCCTCGACTTCCGGATCGTCGGTTTCGAGATTTTCCAGATGATCGTAAGCGCGGGCGATTTCCGCCAGCGCCTCCGGCGTGCGGCGGGTGGCGGCAAGCGCTACCGACTGCATTTCCACACCAAGCCGCAATTCGAGAATCTGCATTGCGGAGCGAATATCGTCGATCCGGCTAATCTCGTAATTGAGCGCCTTCACGTCCTTGTCGGTGACATAGACGCCCGCACCCTGCCGCGTGGTGACACGCCCTGCCACCTTGAGCGAGGTCAGCGCCTCGCGGATGACGGTTCTGCTGACGCCAAACTCTTCACATAGCTGAGCGCTGGACGGCAGCTTGTCGCCCGGACCATAGAGACCCGAGTCTATCCGGGTCGTCAGTTCCGCGACGACAATTTCCGCCAGATTTCCGCGTTGGGTAATGATTGACACGACATTTAACTCCAGCGCTGGTTATTTGATTTTATAAATCACGTGATGACTAACTATAGAGGCAGTACCATTTCATTGAGTATCTGAACAGGATGCCGGATGGACCGGCGTTCAATCGCCTTGACCTGAGAACGGCAAGAATAGCCGGTGGCCATGACTATATCCTTCTCGCCGGACGATGCGAGAATACCATTCCAGCTCGCAGCGAACAGCTTTTCCGAAATCGGGCGATTGCGGACCTCGTGGCCGAAAGTGCCCGCCATGCCGCAACAGCCCGTTTCCGGCACATCCAGTTCCACGCCGATCTGCTGGAACACGGATTTCCATTGCTTCATCGATGATGGGACATTGCTGCGCTCCGTGCAGTGCCCCAGCAGACGCAGACGCTTTTCGTGCGCCGCAGTGTCGAGCCCGCGCAGACGGTCGCGATTGGCCTCCAGCCATTCCTGCACCAGATTGACCTGCGCCTTGATCCGGGCCGCCTCGACACCCTTATATTCGCTGCGATAGGTCAGCGTCATCGACGGGTCGAGACCGACCAGCGCAATACCCATTTCCGCCAGTTCGTTGAGATAGCGGATGGACTTCGACGCGGTTTTCTCGAAAGCGCCCAGATAGCCGTGAACGTGCAGCGCCTTGCCGTTCTGGTTGGGCGCGGCGAGATAGGGCGTAAAGCCCATCTTGCGGGCGAGTTGCAGAGCCGATAGCCCGACAGCCGGATCGAAATGGGCCGTGAAGGCATCCAGAACGAACACAACCGCCTCTTGCCGCTGCGCATCCGAAAGTTTGCGCATGCGTTCAGGCGTTGCGACAGCCACGCCCATGCGCTGCGCTTCACGTGTCAGCGACAAAGCGGGCATTTCCGGCAAGGCCGTCAGCCCGGCCCGGCGCATGGCAGCGCGACCCAGACCAGAGCGCACCCATGCATTGTAAGCAGGCTTCAGCCGTGCAAACAAAGGCAGCGTGTTCTCGATGCTCGCCACCATCATGTCCTTGATCGGGCGGGCATAGCGTCCGTAGTAGATCTCAAGGAACTTGGCCCGGAACGCCGGAACGCTGACCTTCACCGGACATTGCCCGGCGCAGGCCTTGCAGGCGAGGCAGCTATCCATCGCCTCGCGCACTTCATGCGAGAAATCGTTGCGATTGGCTGGGTTGATCGAGTTCCACAGACGCGCAGGCAGCGTGCGAATGGCACCGGCGTTGCGGGCCTGTCCGGCTTCCTTGCGCGGGTCTTTTCCGCTCTCCGCCATCAGTCGCAGCCATTCGCGCATCAGCGAAGCGCGGCCTTTCGGCGAATAACGACGGTCCCGTGTTGCCTTGTAGGACGGGCACATCAAGCTGGCATCATCGAAATCGAAACAGGCGCCATTGCCGTTGCAATAGGCGGCGTTGTCGAAAGCCTCGCGGATTTCCAGACCGATGATCCGGTCGTACTGACCGCGCAGCGGCACTTCATCAATCTTCAACAACGCTTGCGACGACGGCGTTGCAATCTTGCCGGGATTGAGCCGGTTGCGCGGGTCGAACAGACCCTTGATTTCCTGCAGGCTCGGATAAAGCGCACCGAAGAATTCGGGCACATATTCCGAACGCACGCCCTTGCCGTGTTCGCCCCACAGCACGCCGCCATATTTGCGTGTCAGCGCAACCACGCAGTCGCTGATCTTGCGTACCAGCGGCTCGTGATCGGTCCGCGTCAGATCAAGCGCCGGGCGCACATGCAGCACGCCTGCATCGACATGGCCGAACATGCCGTAGCTTAGACCTTCTCCGTCCAGAAGCGCCCGGAATTCGCGAATATAGGCGGCGAGGTTTTCCGGCGGAACCGCCGTGTCTTCCACGAAAGGCACCGGACGCACCGGCCCGTCGACATTGCCAAGCAGACCGACCGAGCGCTTGCGCATCGTCCAGATTGCCTCGATATCCTTCGGATCGCGCGCAATGGTGTAAGGCTTGCCACCGTCGGACTGATCGGCATCGAGCGCAGCGACAACGTGCCGGAACTTGCTTTCAAGCTCATCTGCGTCATCGGCCACCAGCTCGACAATATTGATGCCATTGGTCGGGCTGCTGGCATCATCCGGGAAGAACCGCGCAATGCCCGGCCAGACAATATCCTTCTTGGCGAGCCCCAGCACCTTCTCGTCGATGGTTTCAACCGAAGCGACCTTCAGTGCGACCAGCGCGCGGGCATGTTCCAGTGCTGTGTTGAAGCTGTCGTAGCGGATATTGATCAGCAGCGCATGCGCCGGGATCGGCAGAAGATTGACCTCGATCTCCGCGATCATGGCCAGTGTGCCTTCCGATCCGCACAGAATGGCGTTGAGGTCGAAGCGACCATCCTCGCGCCACAGATGCTTCAGATCATAGCCCGTCATATAGCGGTTGAGATTGGGGAAAATCTCGTCGATCAGCGCCCGCTTCTCGGTCGCGATGCGCGCAACAGAGCGATAAATCTCACCAACACGGCCGGGCTTCGCCTGAGCTTGCGCCAGCGCTGGCCCGTCGAGCGGGCGGGACCACAATTCCTCGCCATTGGTCAGGACGACATGCAGCCCCAGAATGTGATTGCTGGTCTTGCCATAAAGGCACGACCCCTGCCCGCATGCATCGGTGCTGACCATGCCGCCAATGGTGGCGCGGTTGGAGGTGGAAAGCTCCGGCGCGAAAAACAGGCCATAAGGCTTCAATGCCTTGTTGAGCTGATCCTTCACCACGCCGGATTGAACGCGGGCCACGCGCCGTTCTGTATCGATTTCCAGAATGCGGTTCATATGGCGCGAACAGTCAACCACAATGCCGGAGGTCAGGGACTGGCCATTGGTGCCGGTGCCGCCGCCACGCGGCGAAATCACCACGTCACGAAATGCAGGCTGTTCCAGAACCGTGGCAAGGATTTTCAGGTCGTCGGTTCCCTTGGGAAACACGATGCCGGTCGGCTCCACCTGATAGATGGAATTGTCGGTGGAATAGACGGTACGCGAGCTGTCACCGACCTCCACTTCACCTTGAAAGCCCGCCTGGGCCAGGTGTTGCGAGAGTTCGAGTGTCAGGCCATTGAAGGGCTGTTTCCTGATCAGGGACGGAATCATGTGGGACTCAAAAAACCTCTTGCATCGCCTTCAACTTGGCATATAAGTGATAACATACAATTCTTCCCACGCAAGACCAATAAGAGGCGGAACGTGAAAGATCAGACCATTATCATTGTCGGCGGCGCTTCGGGACTGGGTTTGACGACAGCAAAGCTGATGGTGGAAAACGGAGCGGCCAAAATCGGCCTCATAGACCGCAATGCGGAACTACTCGCCAGCTCCGCAGAAACCTTGCGCGGACTGGGCGTTGAAGTCGCGACTTCGGTCGCAGATATTTCGCGAGCCGAATCTGCCCATAAGGGCTTCAACGACGTCGCCGGCAAGCTAGGCCGCGTGCATGCGCTCGTCAACAGCGCAGCCATCTATCCGCGCAAGCCAATCCTTGAAATCACAGATGAAGACTGGGATCTGGAAAACGCCATCAACGTCAAGGGCACCTATCACATGATGGTGGCCGCCGTTCTGCATATGCGGCAGTTCGTCGATGTGCCTCACGTCACAGGCCGCATCGTCAATGTCACCTCAGTTGACGCCTTCAAGGCGCATCCGCAAAACGCGCATTACGCAGCCACAAAGGCGGCTGTCGTCAGCCTGACCAAATCCTTCGCGCAGGAATGCGCCAAGGACCAGATTCTGGTCAATTCCGTTGCACCGGCGGGTTTTGCCACCGACCGTGCCAAGGAACTGGGCTTCCTGCCGGAACTGGCCAAGGCAAGCGCGCTTGGACGCGCCGCTGAGCCGGTGGAAATGGCGCAATGGATCGTCATGATGGCTTCCGGTCGCAATACCTATGCCACTGGCGAGAATGTGGTGGTCAGCGGAGGCTATATCTATGTCTGATCCCTACCGCGTTGCGCTTGTCACCGGCGCCACGAGCGGCATCGGCAAGGCCACCGTCGCGCGGCTGCGCGAGCGCGGGCTGACCGTCTACGCCGTCGGTCGCAACAGTCAGGTGCTGGCGGCACTTGCCGCAGAAACTGGTGCGCTCACGGTTGAGGCCGATGTGCGCGACACGAAGGCAATCGAGGCTGCGCTTTCTGGCGTCGAGGTCGACATCCTGATCAACAATGCGGGCATTCTTTCCACCCGCGCCTTGTTTCACGAGATTGACCCCGACGAGATCGACGCCATGGTCGATATCAATCTCAAAGCGCCGATGCATCTGACTCGCGCCTTTCTGCCCGGCATGGTGGCGCGCAAGCGCGGTCACCTCATCTATATCGGATCGAGCGGCGGTCAGGCGCCTTATCCGAATATGGGCGCTTACGGCCCCTCCAAGGCTGGCTTGAGCCTGTTTTGCGACAATCTGCGTTGCGATCTTCTGGGCACTTCGGTACGCGTCAGCGAAATCGTGCCGGGGCGTGTGCAGACTGCTCTCTACCGGACATCGATCCCCGACAATCAGGCACAAGCCGTGCTTTACGATGGCTATCGCCCGATCCAGCCGGAAAACATTGCTCAGATCATCGGTCAGGTGATCGAACTGCCGGTCTTTGTCGATGTTTCCCGCGTCGAAGTCTTCCCGACCGATCAGGCGACCGGCGGCGGCTCCATGGTCAAATTTCAGGAAAAATAAGGTGAAGGCGACGCTCTGCGTCGCCTTTGTCGTTTCATCACCATCATACCGGGCATGGCTCGCAAGAGCCGCGCACCGAACAGCTATGCGCGCGCGAAAAGCCCACGTCATAGCCCTACCGATAGACAAGTAAAACTTGCCAATTGCCGGATTATCTTGATTTCGTGAAAACGCTCCGGCTGGCATGATCATTCACAAGGTGATCGCCGAAAAGGCGCACAGGAAGGAATCAGGGATGCGTAACGGAGGCCAGCTTCTCGTCGAAAGCCTCGTCGCTTTGGGAGCCAGAAAATCTTTCGGCGTGCCGGGAGAAAGCTATCTCGCCGTGCTCGACGCATTGCACGATACCAAGGGTGCGCTCGACTTCGTGCTGTGCCGCAACGAAGGCGGCGCTTCCTTCATGGCAGCAGCCTGGGGCAAGCTCACCGGCGAACCGGGTCTCTGCTTCGTCACACGCGGCCCCGGTGTCACCAACGCCTCCATCGGCATTCACACCGCCATGCAGGATTCCGTGCCGATGCTGATCTTTGTCGGACAGGTCGGCACCGATATGAAAGGCCGTGAAGCCTTTCAGGAAATCGATTACCGCGCCGTCTTCGGCACCATGGCCAAATGGGCGACCGAGATCGACGATATCGACCGTATCCCCGAAATTCTGGCCCGCGCCTGGACGACGGCGACCACGGGACGCCCCGGCCCGGTGGTCATCGCCCTGCCGGAAGACATGTTGACCTCGGCAACAGATGCAGCCCCCCTTTCCGGCCCCGCAAAGATCAGCGAAGCCGCACCTTCCGCCGCCGCTCTGGACGACGTGCAGACCTTGCTCGGCGCAGCAAAGCGGCCTGTCATCCTGATGGGCGGCATCAACTGGACTGAGGCCGGACGCGACGCCCTGCAAAACTTTGCTGAAGCCTCCGACATTCCGGTTGTCGCTGCCTTCCGCTATCAGGACCAGTTCGACAATTTCTCGCCCGCCTTCGTCGGCGAGGCTGGCGTCGGCATGCTGCCGCATGTCAAGGCGCTGATCCGCGATGCCGACCTTATCCTCGCGATCAATGTCCGCTTCGGTGAAATGACAACGGATGGCTATACGCTACTTTCCGTGCCGGTCCCGGCGCAAAAGCTCATCCATGTCCACGGTTCGGACCGGGAAATCGGCAAGATCTACCAGCCCACACTCGGCATTCAGGCTGGCCCCAATGCTTTCGCTACCGCCTTGAAGCCAATCGAAGGCGACTGGAGCAAGTGGCGGGCGGATGCCCGCGCCGCTTTCGAAGCGAGTTTTTCGGCGCCTTCGCAGCCCTCCCCCGTCGATATGGTGGTGGCGATGGAGCATGTCCGCGATGTGCTGCCCGAAGACGCCATTCTTACCAATGGCGCAGGCAATTTCACCGTCTGGCCCAACAAGTTTTTCAAATTCGGCAAGAAAAGCCGCTTGCTCGCACCGCAATCGGGCGCAATGGGTTATGGCTTGCCCGCAGCAGTCGCGGCGAAAGTAGCCTTTCCGGAGCGCACGGTTGTCTGCTTTGCCGGCGATGGCGATTTCCAGATGAACTGTCAAGAACTGGCAACCGCCAAACAGGCTGGCGCGCAACCCATCGTGCTCATCCTCAACAACGGTATCTATGGCACGATCCGCGCCCATCAGGAGCGCAACTATCCGGGCCGCGTTTCCGGCACCACGATGGACAACCCCGATTTCGTGGCGCTTGCCAAGGCCTATGGCTTTCATGCAGAGCGCGTGGAGCGGACGGAAGACTTCCCTGCCGCCTTTGCCCGGGCCCGCGCATCGCGGAGCGGCGCTGTGCTCGATCTCGACATTTCGCCCGAAGCGCTGACACCGCGCCAGACGCTCAGCCAAATGCGCGCCGCAGCCCTCGCTAAAGTGCCGGTCTGATTGGATCAGATCAGCAGTTTAGCTGCTTATTTTAACGCGCATCGTTTCCGAAAACCGTTTCACACTTTTCGGGATGCGCTCTAAAAAGGAACCAGCATGAGCCAGACCATCCGCCTTGGCGCTGATATCGGCGGCACCTTCACCGACATCGCGCTCGAATGCAAAGGTGCGCTCTATTCCACGAAGGTTCTGACCAATTACAGCGCGCCCGAACAGGCGATCCTCGACGGCATTGCCATTGTGACCCGCGATGCGGGCATCAGCCCCGCCGATCTCGACATTGTCATTCATGGCACCACACTGGCCACCAACGCGCTGATCGAGCGGCGCGGCGCGCGCACGGCCTTTGTGACAACGGATGGTTTTCGCGATGTCATCGAAATGCGCACCGAAAGCCGCTTCGAGCAATATGATCTCAATCTGCGCCTGCCAAAGCCGCTGATCCCGCGTGAGGATCGCTTTGCGGTCAAAGGGCGCATCGGCGCACAGGGGCAGGAACTGCTGGCCCTCGACGAAGCGGCGCTGGAGGCCATTGCCGACACCATTGCCGCAGGCGGTTTCGGCGCGGTGGCCATTGGCTTCATCCACTCCTACATGAATCCGGATCATGAGCGCCGCGCCCGCGATATCATTGCGCGCAAGGTTTCGGTGCCGGTTTCCATTTCCTCCGAAGTCTCGCCGCAGATGCGCGAGTTCGAGCGCTTCAACACCGTATGCGCCAATGCCTATGTGCGTCCGCAGATGGCGGATTATCTCTCCCGCTTGCAGGTGCGTCTGGCGGAGATGGGCGCAAAGTGCCCGGTCTTCCTCATCCACTCCGGCGGCGGGCTGATCACCGTCGAGACCGCATCCGAATTCCCGGTGCGTCTTGTTGAATCAGGACCGGCAGGCGGCGCGATCTTTGCTGCCGATGTGGCGCAGCGCTTTGGCCTCGACAGAGTGGTGAGCTATGACATGGGCGGTACGACCGCCAAGATCTGCCTGATCGAAGATTTTGCTCCCAAGACTGCCCGCACATTCGAAGTGGCCCGCACCTATCGCTTCTGCAAGGGATCGGGCATGCCGATCTCCATTCCAGTGATCGAGATGATCGAGATCGGCGCGGGCGGCGGCTCTATCGCATGGGTCGACGCCATGGGCCGCATCCAGACCGGCCCGGAATCGGCAGCTTCCGAACCCGGCCCGGCCTCCTACCAGCGCGGCGGCGAACGCCCGGCCATCACCGATGCCGATCTGCTGCTTGGCAAGCTCGACCCGGACAATTTTGCCGGTGGCGCAATCCGCCTATCGGTGGAAAACGCCGCCAAAGCCGTGGCGCGCGATGTGGGAGACAAACTCAACATTGCCGTCGAGCCTGCCGCCTTCGGTATCTGCGAAGTGGTGGACGAGAACATGGCCAATGCCGCCCGCGTTCACGCGGTGGAAAACGGCAAGAACATTTCCGACAATATTATGATCGCCTTTGGCGGTGCTGCCCCGCTGCATGCGGCGCGCCTGTGCGAAAAGCTCGGCATCGACCAGTGTCTGATCCCTGCGGGTGCAGGCGTCGGCTCGGCCATCGGCTTCCTCAAGGCGCCTTTCGGCTATGAGGCGTTGGCCTCGAAGATCGTTCGCATGTCGGACTTCAAGGCTGCCAGCGTCAACACGCTTCTGGATGAATTGAAGACAACGGCGGAAGGCTTTGTCCGCGCAGGTACGAACGGTAAGGTGCTGCGTGAAATCACCGCCTTCATGCGCTATGTCGGTCAGGGTTGGGAAATCCCGGTGACGCTGCCCGACCGCAGCTTTACCGAAGCCGACGCCGAACTGATCCGCGACAGCTTCCGGCAAAACTATGCCCGTTTCTTCGGTCGCGCCATTGATGGGCTAGATGGTCTCGAAATCGAGATCGTGACCTGGTCGGTCAAGGCGCAGGACGAGCGCCCAACACCGGAACGCCATGCGCTGACCTTCGGTCGCTCGACCATTGAAACGCCGGTTACCCGCGCCGTGTTCGATCCCGCACAGGCCGCCAATCTGACGACCGCCATTGTGGAACGCCACACGCTTGCCCCCGGCGCGCGCGTCAGCGGCCCAGCCGTGATCGTCGAACGGGAAACCTCCACCGTTGTCACCTCGCCCTTCGATGTGGTCATGCAGGATGACGGCGCCCTTCTTCTCCTGCGCAAGGAAACAGCAGCATGAGCGACGCGACACAGGAAATCCGCATGCAGGTCATGTGGAACCGTCTGATCTCGGTTGTCGAGGAACAGGCGCTCACCCTTCTGCGCACGGCCTTCTCCACCTCGGTTCGCGAGGCGGGCGACCTGTCCGCCGGTGTGTTCGACCCGCAGGGCCGCATGCTGGCGCAGGCCGTGACCGGCACGCCCGGACATGTGAACACCATGGCCGAGGCCGTGCTGCATTTCATGGCCGAAATCCCGCGCGAGGAGATGTATCCCGGCGACACCTATGTCACCAATGATCCATGGAAAGGCACCGGTCATCTGCACGACATCACCATGGTGTCGCCGTCCTTCCTCGGGGACACGCTGGTTGGCTTCTTTGCCTGTACGGCGCATGTGGTCGATGTTGGCGGGCGCGGTTTCGGTGCCGATGGCAAGTCGGTCTATGAAGAGGGCATCCAGATACCGATCATGAAGTTTGCCGAGCGTGGCGCGGTGAACAAGGATCTGGTGCGCATGCTGCGCGCCAATGTGCGCGAGCCCAATCAGGTTGTCGGCGATTTCTATTCGCTCGCCGCCTGTAACGATGTCGGCCATAACCGCCTCATCGACATGATGCAGGAAATCGGCCTGACATCGCTCGACACGCTGGGCGAATTCATCTTCGCACGCACCCGCGCCGCGACGCTGGATCGCATCCGCGCATTGCCGAAGGGCCAATGGTCGAACGAACTTGTGACCGATGGCTATAACAAGCCGATCAGCCTCGCGGCAAAGGTCGAGATTGAAGGCGATACGGTCAATGTCGATTTTGCGGGCAGCGATGCCGTCAGCCCATGGGGCATCAATGTCCCGATCATCTACACCAAGGCCTATGCCTGCTATGCCCTGAAATGCGTGATCGCGCCGGATATTCCCAACAACTGGGCCTCGCTGGAACTGTTCACGATCTCCTCGCCGGTCAATATCCTCAATGCCGAGCGCCCGGCCCCGGTTTCGCTGCGCCACGTCATCGGCCATATGGTTCCCGACCTCGTTCTCGGCGCGCTGGCCAAGGCCCTGCCCGGCCAGATTCTGGCCGAAGGCGCTGCCGCATTGTGGAATATCCACATTTCGGCGCGTCCCGTGGCGGGCCAAACCGGACGCAAGGCCGAAATCCTGATGTTCAACTCCGGCGGCATGGGCGCACGTCCCGAACTTGACGGCCTGTCGGCGACCGCTTTCCCGTCCGGTGTGATGACCATGCCGATCGAGGCGACCGAACATACCGGCCCGATTGTCGTCTGGCGCAAGGAACTGCGTCCCGATTCCGGCGGCGACGGCGAATATCGCGGCGGCCTCGGTCAGACGATTGAAATCGAGGCCATTCCCGGCCACGAGTTCGATTTTTCGGCGATGTTCGACCGCGTTCACCATCGCGCCAGAGGCCGCAATGGCGGCGGCGAAGGCGCGCCGGGGGTGGTGGCTCTGGATGACGGCACCAAGCTGAAGCCGAAAGGCTGGCAGCATGTCCCGTCAGGCCGCAGGCTGGTGCTGCAATTGCCGGGCGGCGGCGGTTATGGCGAGCCGCAAAACCGCGACCCGCAAGCCCGCGCCGAAGATATTTCGAAGGGCTATGTATCGGCCAAGTGAAATAAAATGAAGCATCGGCCCGAAATCAGTTCTGATCTTCGGGCCGATGACATAGAAAATAGCGTTTCCGGCAAAATCGCGAAGCGGTTCGGCGCAGGACAAAGCGAATAGATGACCAGCTGGCATTCGTGATGGAGCGATATGAGCGAGCGGACAATCAGACTGCCCCCTCTCAACGCGCTGCGTGTGTTTCACGCGGTGATGCGCCACCGCAGTTTTCGCAGCGCCGCCGACGATCTTCTGGTCAGCCCGCAAGCCGTCAGCCAGCAGATCAAGCAGCTTGAAGAAACGACCGGCGTTCAGCTCTTTGAGCGGAAAGGGCGCACGGTCGAACCGACCGAGAATGCCATTCTGCTCGGTCATTATGTCCAGTCCGGCTTTGCCGAGTTTGCCGAGGGTATCCGCCGCATCAGCAAGACCGGCCAGCGCGACCGGATCAACATCAATGCCAGCCCCTATTTTGCGACACGCTATCTGCTCGAAAAGCTGGGCGGCTTTCGCGATATTGTGCCGGGCGCCGATCTGCGCCTGACGACCATGGTGGAGCTACCGGATTTTGCCCGCGACGATGTGGATGTCGCCATACAATGGGGTTTTGGAGGCGATGTTCAGGGCAGCTGGAAAAATTATGAGACCCGGCTGCTGACCCGCGACGTAAAGGTGATCTGCTGCACGCCCGATCTGGCGCGCCAGATCGCGACACCCGCCGATCTTCTCACGATGACCCTGCTGCATCCCGTGCTTTCGGGCGATCTGTGGTCCGATGTTCTGGATCATATGGGCGTCGCGTTCGATCCGGCGGTGGTCAATATGCGCCTTCAGGACGCCGCCACCATGCGCCGCGCGACCGTGGCGGGCCTGGGCGTCGGGCTCCTCTCCATCGCTGACGCGGAGGAAGACCTCAAGCTTGGGCGTCTCGTCGCGCCTTTCGGACGTGAGATCATGACCACCATGCCGGAAGCAAAAGTGCCGGGCTTTTATCTTGTCTTCCCCAAAGCGCATCTGCGCGTCGCTGCCATCGCAGCTTTCTGCAAATGGCTGCAACAACAGGACTGGGATTCTAGAACGGTTCCTGTTTCCACGGGATCGTAGGAACCGCTCTATCTTTTTTTCACGCATTATCCGACGCAAAACCGCTGCGCACTTTTGCTGGAAATGCTCTAAACCCGTTCCAGCTTGATATGCGGCAGAGGCGGCAACTCGACCTCAATCGGATCGTCGGCCCGCACATGCCCACCGGACAGAACGATGGTCATAACGCCCGTCTTGCGGATCACTTCCCCATCGGGCGTCTTGTCGAGCACTGCCGAGAGAAGACCCTTCTGGAAGTTTTCGATCTGTGGGCACGGATTGCGCAGGCCTGTCACCTGCAACACCACATCCTTGCCGATTTTCAGCAATGCGTCCCTCGGCAGGCCCAGCAGATCAACGCCGCGCGTGGTGACATTCTCGCCAAGATCGGCAGGCGCAATATGAAACCCTTTATCCGCCAGCTCGTCGAAAAGTTCGGCCTGAATGAGATGAACCTGTCGCAGATTGGGCTGGGTCGGGTCCACTTTCACGCGTGAGCGGTGCTTCACCGTTGTGCCCTGATGCGCATCGCCCTCGACGCCGAGCCCGGTCAGGATATGGATTTCCGGCACAGGCTGCTTGGAAAAGCGATGTTCGCCATCGCGTGCAACGGCCACGACAAATCCAGCACCCATGATCCTCATCCCATCTATCGCATTGGCCACCCTTTGATGAGGGGCCACTTATTGTTCTGGAGAGTATTTCTCGAAGGGAAAAAACTCTTCTGGCCTGCTATCATAGGTTATAAGACATTTATGTGAATGCAGGCAGGACGAGGCGCAGATTGCAACAGAAAAACGCGCGAGACGAGTTCCGCTGGGGAATATGGGGAACGGGCGCCATTGCCAGCGCCTTTGCCGCCGATATTGCGGCCATTGACGGTATGCGCGTTTCCGCCGTGTGCTCGCGCACGCTGGAAGCTGCGGAAGCCTTCGGAAACCGTGTCGGCGCCGACAAGACCTTCAACGCAGTGGGTACATTTCTTGCCGATCTGGATATCGATGCGGTCTATGTCGCGACGCCCAGCGCCATGCATGTCGCCCAGACCTTGCAGGTCATTGCCGCAGGCAAGCCCTGCCTGACCGAAAAGCCGCTTGCGCTCGATGCTGCAGGGGCAGCGCGCCTTGCCGCAGCCAGCGAAATCAGCCGGACTTTCGTGATGGAAGCGATGTGGTCGCGGTTTCTGCCTGCCATACAGGCGGCGAAACGGCATATTGAGACCGGCACTATCGGCAAGGTCACGCGCATCGAAGCAGACCTCTCCTATCTCCGCGCCTATGATCGACAGAGCCGCTTCTTCGACCCCGAACTTGGCGGCGGGGCGGCATTTGACCTCGGTGTCTATCCGGTCTCGCTGGCGCTGTTCTTCATGGGAGCGCCGGAACGCTCGCAAGGTCACTGCAAACGCGCGGACAATGGCGTCGACCTGCGCACGGAGATTGAACTGTTCTGGCCCGATGCAGAAGCCCGGCTTTCCTGCGGCTTCGACCGGGATGGCGACAATCGCATGCTGATCACGGGAACCAGGGGCGCGCTCCTGCTGCACGGACCTTTCCTGAAAGCCCAGCGTCTGACAGTCTATTCTGCTGGTGCACTGAGGTCGCCCTTCGGTCCGGACAGGGGCTCCGGCCTGATCGGCAAGATCATCAACCGCCTGCCCCTGCCGGGCCGTAAAATCGAAAGCCACGCCTTTTCCGGCAACGGCCTTCAGTTTCAGGCACTTGCCGTGCGCGATGCCGTTGTGAACGGTGCGATTTCAAGTCCGGTCATGCCGCTGGCGGACAGCACAGCCGTGGCTGACATCCTGCATCGGATCGTATCGCGGGATTAGAAACTGCTCTTCATCATGTATGGGGCTGCACTGTCACCAGCATTGTTGAGCGCCAGCGCGATTTCGGTGATGTGCAGTGCCACATCGCCGGAGAAGAACGCCGTCTCGCCCTTTCCGATGGCGCGTGCCTGATCGGCGATACCACGCGCAAAATCGATCTGCGACGGATAGGATGGCAAAGCGGATTTGCTGCCCTTCGGATAGGGCAGCTTCTTGCCCGCGACGGGCTTCCACGACAGGAATTTGCCGATCCGCACTTCTAGAATGATGAACAGCCGCGCCCAGAACCGCGTCTTTTCATCCGCCTTTTCAAGACGCACGGCAGAGCGATTGTCCCAAAGATCATCGACACTGATCGAGCCCTTGTCGCCCACCACCGTCAGGCTGCGATCGCGCGGCATCGCAAGACCCGATGTCAGTCGCGCCACGAGGCCCGACTTGAAACGCAGGCAACCGACCGAAAAATCGGGAGCCATCTGAAGATGCTCTGTGCCCGGCCCCTTATCGGGAAAGGTGATCGCGGAGAACGCCGTGACGCTTTCCACCGGACCAAACAGCGAAACCAGCCATGACAGCGCATAGCCTGCATGTTCGAGCGTGCAGCCGATTTCAAATTCATGCAGACCGGGCCAGACCGCGCCGGACTGCGAGCGCCATGTCGACCATTTGTCGCGAAAGACGGGACCGTCTTCCATCTGCGCATAGACGAGGCGCGGCGTGCCAACAGCGTCGATTGCGGACGAGACCAGCTGTTGCGCATCGCTGAGACCATTGGCAGGCGCTGCGGCCAATGTCAGGCCGCGACTGGCGGCAAATTCAACCAGCGCCTTGGCCTCATCGAAACTCATGGCAAGCGGCTTTTCGGAATAGACATGCTTGCCCGCAGCCAATACCGCCCGCGAAATCTCGTAATGGCTTTCCGGCGTCGTCAGATTGACGACAAGCTGCACGTCCGGATCGGCCAACACGGCGTGGAAACTATCATAGACCTGCGCGCCATAATGCGCTGCAAACGCCTTGAGCCGTTCCGGGGACCGATCATAGACACCGCGCAGCACAAGCTCGGGGTAATTGCGCAAGGTGGTCATGTAATAATCGGCAACGAAACCTGTGCCGACAATCGCAATATTCATGAATGATCTCCGATAGGGGCAGCGCGCATTATCAATCCAGCCTTTTCGGTATGCTGATTCTGGATGTCAGACGCAGCCCGAAAATCCCGAACAGGGTGGTCAGCCAGACCGGATCGACACGCCGGAAGAAGAAGCTTTCCATCATCGCGTTCAACGTGCAGAAGAACACGATCATCAGGAAATAATCTGCAAGAAGCAGATTCTCGCGCTGCGGCCTGCACCGCATGTAATTGACCAGCGGCATCACGATGATCACGGTCACACCGCATATCAGTCCGGGAAGCCCCATGGCCACCACCAGATCGAGATAGCCATTATGGGCATGGACCATGTTGCGCACGTCCCAGCCGAGATAATAGGGCCTGGCCGCTTCCAGCGCCGTTGGTGATTTCCAGAAACTTTCATAGCCATAACCGGTCCATAATCGGCCCGGCAGATTTTCGATGGCGAATTGCCAGATCGACACGCGCCCGGTGAAAGTGGCGTCAACGCCCAGGCTTTCGACAAAGGCGCGGATCGGTTCGAACAGCACCGAGCCGAAAGTCAGTACGGCAAACGTAAACTGAATGGAAAAGATGGCAGCGACGGTCAGAAACCGCAGGCCGAGCGCACCCGGCACCATCACCAGCAGCATGGCCAGCGGCACCAGCGCCATGGTGGTTTTCGACCCGGTCTGCGAGACGAAGAACAGCGCCGACAGGCTGATCAGCGCGCCGCTGACGCGCCAGCCCCGCCGCCAGAGATAGAGCCCCGAAAAAGCGAAAGCCGCCATGACCGGACCGGCAACATTTTTATGGCTGAACACCCCGCGCCAGAGATAGGAATTCTGTGGCTCGATCGGGTCTGCCCCATGCGTGCCAAGCGACGGCAACAGCACCACACTGGCATAGGAAATGACCAGCACAACGGAGGCCACCGTCATCAACAGCCGGGCATAGCCATCACCATCCTGCGGCAAGGCCAGAACCGCCACAACACAGCAAACGCCGATCATCGTGAAAACCGCGCCGCGCATCACCACGCCGGGATAGACGCTCTGCATCAACGACGCGAACAACAGAAGGAACATCAGCGACCAGCCGAAGCCGACAATCCGCGCCACCTTTCGCGGGTCGGTCAACGTAGCAAGGGCCGCGATGACCCCAACGCCCAAAAGACTGAAACCAAGCTGGTTGATGATATCGCCGCTGCCGCCGCCGTCAGTTTCCGGCTCGGCCATGAAAGGACGAAACGAAATCATCAAAATGCACATGACTACAACGGCAACAACGAGCGCGATCTTACGCATCTGCGCCCGGTGTGCTTCCGCAACTCCGGCCGCAGCAGCGCCGGGGGCGCGGCTGTCAGTTTTTGTCCGGGTTGCGATACTGCTCATTCTCATACCCAAAATGCGCCATGACCCGGCCCAATCCGACATGGATATAATAGGCGCCTACGGAAACCCACCGCGCCTGAACTCCCTTGTACAAGGCCTTGACCGGCGAGAAGCCGAGCAGAAGCGCACTTTTGACAAACACCCGCGCTGCACCCAACGGTTGGTCCTTGCGCTTGCGCCGCTCCATCATGGTTGAAATCATGCCGTTGCGCAAACCGCGCGCCCGGATCCAGTCGCCTTCCAGCCGCCGCGCCGGGACGGTTTCATGCACCGGCGCTTCCGCGCACCAGCCTGTCCTGAAACCCTTGGCGACGGAACGACTGATAAAATCGGAGTCGCCGCCGCCCGTGAAATTGAACATCGGATCGAGAAACGGAAAGCCCGCCGCTTCCAGCACTGGCCGTGCGACGGCGAGATTGCCCGACGAATAAAGCGTGGGCACCGGGCCGCTGCGCTGATAAGTCGGCAGGAACACCGGATGACGCGCCCATGCCTCAGACCCCGGGCGGTCGAAGACCGGCACCTGCGGACCGCCCACCAGATCGACGGAATAGCGTTCTGCTGCCGCCATCATGTTTTCCAGCCATGACGGATCGGCCAGTTCGTCATCGTCGATCACCAGAACATGTTTCATGTTCGGGAAATAACCGAGCGCCGTCAGCCAGGCGGCATTATAGGCGTTGCAATTGCCACGCTGCGTTTCCACGATCACCAGACCGCGATAGGTCCCAGCCGCAAACAGCGGTGCCGCAACTTTGGCACCCGCTTGTTCCTCCGCCTCGTTTTCGACAACGATGATCGCGAATTGCCGCTCGGTCACCTGCGCCTTCAGGCTCTCCAGCGTTCGCAGAAGATGCTCGGGACGGCGAAAAGTCGGCAGCGTCACCACCACCTCGACATTCGTAAAATTCAAATGGGGTGTTTGAGTAATGACTTGAATGTGATTGGGAAGCTTCGGCGTCCTGTTGTCCATTATATTTTCAACCGCCGCCCTATCATCCGATGCAAAACCAATTGGTCCTTTTGTCGGAAATGCCCTAATTTTGACACGTAAACTGCTCTATGCCACATCAATTCTTCAATTGGTGCGGTTGTACTGAAAAACAGCACTCAACACGATTCAATAAATTGATTTCAAGCCCTATTTATCAGGCGAGCGTTTAAGGATCATTTACACCGCGCCGCTATGAATCAAGGCATAGAAATACGGCATATCCGCAGGAGTCGAATTGCAACCGTTGCGTCTCGTTTTCGTGACATCCCTCGTGCCCCACGAAGATGCTTCGACTGGATATGAAGTCGCCAATGCCGCTGTCATCAACGGGCTGCGCCGGGCTGGCGCACATGTCACCGTCATCGGCTTCACATGGCCGGGACGCAAGGCTGCCGCCGACGCGGATGTCGTGGTGCTGGGCGAAGTGGAAGTGCGCACCGAAGGTGCAAGCGCTGCGCAGAAAATCGGCTGGGTCGTCAAATCCTTCCTCACCGGACTGACGGTTTCCTCCGCCAAGCTGCGCGTCATTCCGCCGATGAAACTGCATGAAGCGATTGCGGCTTGCGGCGATTTTGACGCCTATGTGCTGAACGGGGTGGCACTTCCCGGCGCGTTCGAAGCCGTATTTCGTGACAAGCCGTCGCTTTTTGTTGCGCATAATGTGGAACACCGCTCGGCACGCGAAAACGCCGAAGACGCCAAGGGCATTATCCAGAAGCTTCTCTTCTCCCGCGAAGCCCGCATTCTCAAGCGGCTGGAAAAGCGGCTTTGTGACAATGCAGCCTTCGTCTTCACCTTTGCCGAGGACGATGCGCCAGCGCTAGGCCTCTCCCCGGAAAAAGCCGCGACCTTCCCGCTGGTTATGCCAGCCGGGCGCAGATCGGCCAGCCGCGATATCAAGTATGACCTTGCTTTGATTGGCACCTGGACATGGCATCCGAACCGGATTGGCCTTGAATGGTTCCTCAGAGAGATCGAGCCGCTGCTGCCATCGGACATATCCACCGCGATTGCCGGCAGCACACCAGCCGACCTGATTGCCGCCTGGCCGGCTGTAAACTTCGTCGGCAAAGTATCGGACGCCACCGCCTTTGTTGAAAGTTGCGCCGTCGTGCCGTTGATCAGCCGCGCAGGCACCGGCGTTCAGTTGAAGACCATCGAAACCTTTGAGCTTGGTATGCCGAGCGTCGCCACGCCGCATTCCGTGCGCGGCATCGCGCGCATTCCCGAAAACTGCACTATTGCTGACGCGCCAGCGGAATTTGCAGCGGCGATCAAAATGCGCATCGCGCAGGCCCGCGCAGGTGACCGCCAGATGCTGGACGGCAAGGCCTTTACCCGCTCACAGATCGACGGCATGGATCAGGCGCTCACACGCGGACTGGATGCGCTTCGTCGGACCACGAAGCGCGCGGCGGGAGCGCAATGATGCTGGAACAAAGCCCCCGCCCGTCCCGCAATATTCTTGGCATCGATGTCGCCTGTTTCGACTGGAACGAAGCGCTCGACTTTTTCGACACGACGCTTGAAGACGGACAGTTCCAGCGCGTGGCATGGCTCAACGCCCATTGCGCCAATGTTGCGCATGCCGATGCGACCTATAAGCAGGCTTTGCAGAGTTTTCTCGTGCTGCCCGACGGCGTTGGCGTCGATATAGCCAGCAAGATTGCCTATGGGCAGAAATTCCCCGCCAATCTCAACGGAACGGATTTCGTGCCGCGCCTGCTTGGCCATATCAAACGCCCGCTGCGTATCGGACTGATCGGTGGACGGCCCGGCATTCCCGAAAAGGCCGCAGAAGCGTTTCATGGGCTTGCGCCGCAGCATGATTACCGGGTCTATGCGGATGGGTTTTTCGCACCCGACCAGATGGCCGCAATCCTCGACCGGCTTGCAGGCGACAGGCCGGATATCCTGCTGGTCGCCATGGGCGTGCCGTTGCAGGAACTCTTCATCCAGACACATATCACCAAAGCGCATTGCACCATGGCCTGCGCGGTTGGGGCCTTGTTCGATTTTCAGGCGGGCGCAACCGAACGCGCGCCGGAATGGCTTCGCCAGATGCGGCTTGAATGGGCCTATCGGCTGATGCGCGAGCCAGTACGACTGGCAGGACGCTATCTGGTCGGCAACCCGCTTTTCCTGTGGCGGGTCATGCTGAGCGGACTTTCGGGATATTTGATGCGGGATGGTCGATGAAGACGGCAATTGTCACGGCAAGCTACGACAAGGATTTCGAGCGCTGCAAATTGCTGTGCGAAACCGTGGATGAACATGTCTGCGGGTTCACCACGCATTATATCCTCGTCGAACCGCGCGATGTCGCACTGTTCCAGCAGCTGGCTGGGCCGCACCGCATCATCATTGACGAACGGGAATTGCTGCCATCCTGGCTGCATGTCTTTCCCGATCCAACCTCCTTCGGCAAGCGCCGCATCTGGCTGTCGCTGAAAGCCAAGCCGCTGCGCGGCTGGCATGTGCAGCAGTTGCGCCGCATTGCTCTGGCGAATGTGACGGGGGAAGACGGCTTTCTCTATACCGATTCCGACACCGCGTTCCTGCGCACTTTCGACTGCCGCAATCTCTGGCAGAGCGGCAAAATGCGCCTCTTCGTGCGTCCCGATGCGCTGGCCAAGCCTGAATGGCCCCTGCATCCGGTCTGGTCGGCCAATGCGGAAAAGCTGCTTGGCATCAGGGACCGCAAGAACGCACTCAACGACTATATCGGCCAGCTCGTTTCCTGGCGGCGCGACACGATGCTGTCCATGTGCGAGCGCATCGAAAGCCATACGGGGCGCAACTGGGTGGCAGCTTTAGGGACAATCCGCAGTTTTTCGGAATGCTTCCTCTATGGCCGTTATGTCGACGACATACTCCATGGCGCGGGCCACTATAGCGACACCCATGATCTGTGTCGCATGCAATGGTTTGCACCGCCACCAACCGAAGACGAATTCCGCACATTCATTGCCGAGATGGAGCCCTATCAGGTTGCCATCGGCATGCAGTCTTTCCTCGGTCTTTCGGTCAATGATATTCGCCGCATCATCGGCGCTTGAGTTTAGGCTTTCAGATGCGTTTGGCGGGCAGCCGCAGGCTCGTATAGGTGAAAACCAGCGACAGAATATAGAGCGCGCCGAATACGAGATTGAGGCCCGCGATCCAGTCATTGCCGCCACCGGAATGTCGCAGCAGCAGCCAGACAAACAAGGCCTTGGCCGCCGTCATGATGACGAGGCTGAGCGTGCGCAGGCCCGACTGGCCGCGCGCATAGAGAAGCTCGGTCTGATACTCGATCAGATTGCGGAACCCCGGCACCAGCAAGACCAGCGGCAGCAGGCTGACAATCGCCGCCACATTGGCGCCGAGCGCATTGGGAAATACCCAGAGGAAAATCGCAAGCGCCGCAAGGCCACCCACCGAAACGGCGAACACCGCCGCTTCCAGTCCCGCACGCAGACGCAGGCTCGACAACATGTCGGGCTTGCGCATCAGTTTTTGCACCAGCATCATGTTGAAGGAGCGCACCGGCAGTGCCGTCAGGTCGACCAGCCGCATGACGATGGCATAAAGCCCGGCAATTTCCGGCCCGCCGACGCTGAGCACCAGCAATTTGTCCAGCTCGCTTTGCACATAAAAGAGCAGTTCCGCCCCGGCGACGGCAATCGAATCCGCGAAACGGCGGATATAGAGTTTGGGCCGAAAACGGATTTTCCTGCGCGGATAGAAATAGATCGACACGGCAAGCGCCACGGCATTGGCCGCGAGATACCACCATGCCCAATGGGCAACATCGTGCACCGTCGCCATCCAGGTGAACAGCACCGCTGCAACCGCCCGCGTGACCGTGCCGAAAATGACGAGGCCCGCCGAAATGCCGAACCGGTTGAGGCCGTTATTGACGATGATGATGACTTCCGCCGAGCGCCAGAACAGGGCTTCCGCCACGATGATGATGACGAAGGGCAGAAGCGTGATATCCCGGCTGAAGAACACCAGATAGACCAGCCACGAGCAGACGGCGAACAGCGGCAGCGATGCCACCACCGCCATGAGATATCCGGCGCTATAGGTTCCGAGCAGATGCGGCTTGACGGTGGAGATGCGATAGAGCGGCGAGGTAAAGCCCAGCGACACGATGCGAGACAGCATGACGCCGGTGCCCGATGCCGTCGCGAAAATACCGAAATCGCCCGTCGGCAGCGTGTTGGCGAGCGCGATGAAATAGACCAGCGACACCACAAGCCGCCCGACCGAACCGGAGACGAGTGAGAGATAATCCCTGAGCATGCCGGACTTGAGGCCAGATTTCAGGCGGTCAAATTTCTGAAATGCTTTCGCTATCACCAACGAGCCTTTGTCTTCGTCGCATCGCTCACAATCTGGCATGTTTCACGGGCCGAAGCGAAAAGCCAGCGCAAAACCCGGCGTAAATCTGGAATGGTTAACCGGTAGCATTTTGCACGGGGACAATTTCTATACCATTAACCATTTTTTTCCCGTAGGGACTTACAGTCACAACCCAAACGGGTTTTCAGAGTTCGGATATTTCAGGCAATGAGCAGCGATGATAAGCGTCATAAAGAGGAGAGCGGGAAACCCCTTCTCTCATTCTCCGACGCGCCCGCTGGCTTGAGCCGGACACCAACCTCCGCGGCATCGGCCCAAACGCCGCCCCAGACGCCCCCTCAAACACCCCCATGGACTCCACCCGCTTCGAAAGAGGAGCGCGAGGAATTCGGTCGCACCCGTGATCTGAGCCCCGAACGGCTGACCGAGGAAGAACTCACCGCCTTGCAGGAGCGTCTTGCGGCCATCGAAACCGAGCTTGACCGCAAGCTCGTCGCGCGCGAGCGGCGCAGGCGCGAACTGGTCGAGGACCAGCCCTCGCCTCAACCGGTGCCCGAAACTGCGCAACCATTGGCGGAAGCGCCTGCCTCCACAGATCACACGGCAATAACACCGGATAAGGATCGCGCCGATGACAATAGCTGGCGTCCGCTGATCGACCCTTATGCGGCAATCGACGTGATCAAGGGATCGCGCAGGCTTCTGCTTGTCACGACCGTTCTCGGCGGTATCGCCGGTGTGCTGATCGCGCTTTCCGTGCCGACCATGTATGTCGCGACGACCGATGTTCTGGTCGACCCGCGCAACATCAAAACCGTTGGCACAGAACTGACGCCCGGCCAGTTGCCGACTGACGCTTCACTGGCCGTCGCGGAAAGTCAGGCGCGCATCGTCGGTTCCAGCAGCGTGCTTTTGAAGGTGATCGACCAGACCAAGCTCACGCAAGATCCGGAATTCAATGGAACGCTGGTCCCGACCGGCGTAGCCGGTTTCTTTGCGCAGATCCGCGACATGCTGTCAGCCAAGAAGACAAGCGATAGTCAGGCGCTGGAAACGCGGGTGCTCTACAATCTCTACAAGGCGATGAAGATCGACCGCGATGCCAAGACCTTCATCTATTCGATTTCGGTCAAGACTCGCGACCCGCAAAAATCGGCTTCCTTGGCCAATACGATCAGCACAGTGTTTCAAAACGAGCTTGTCTCGATGCAATCCGATGCGACCCGTCGCACATCGGAAGAACTGTCGACCCGGCTTGCCAGCCTGCGCGCAAGCGTCGAACAGGCGGAAACAGCAGCGGCGGATTTCCGCGCCGCGCATGACCTCGTGGATGTCGACGGCAAACTTATCAGCGACAGTGACCTTGGCCGCCTTAACGAACAGCTTTCCAACCAGCGCGCCGAAACGATGCGGTTGCAGGCGCGCATCGAGGTGATGAACAGCGCCACGTCGGACAATGTGGTTGCCGATACATTGCCGGAAGAGTTCAGGTCCAACACACTGACCGCCTTGCGCGCGCAATATGCGCAGGCAAGACAGGCGGCAAACGGCATGTCCTCACAGCTTGGGCCGCGCCATCCGCAATTGATCCAGGCGCAATCGCAGGCAGGTGCTATCCTCGGCGATATCGACGCCGAGTTGCGCCGCGTGCGCTCCTCGCTTCAGGTCGAGGTTCAGCGTTCGGTTCAGCAGGAAAAGGAATTGTCGGCTCGTCTGGCGCAGCTAAAAGCCCAGCAGGCCAACAATAATGGCGATCTGGTCAAGCTGCGCGAACTGGAACGCGAAGCGGCAGCCCGCCGCTCCGTTTATGAAGCATTCCTCCTGCGCTCGCGTGAAACCGGCGAACAGGAAGGCCTGAACACGGTCAATATCCGTGTGCTTTCGGAAGCTCGCCCACCGCTCGATCCTTCGGGCACATCGCGCAAGCTGATCGTGATTGCAGGATTGATCGCCGGTTTGCTGGCGGGGCTGGCCATTACAGCCGTCCGCAACTTCGGACGGCTGCTGCGCCTTTCAAAATAGTTCGGGCAAGATAATCTTAGGCAGTGCGCGCAATCTCGGCGCGCGGCGCCTTGCGGCCACTCGCGCGCAGAACGCCGTGGGCGCCGTCGAGGTGACCGGGCTTCAGTTCGAGCGCCAGAAAACGCCGCTTTTCATAAGGGCCGGGCATGGCCAGTTCGCCGGTCTTTTCCGCCGTGAAGCCGAAACGCTCATAATATTCCGGATCGCCGACCAGCAGGATCGCGCCATGGCCAAGCATGGCTGCCTCAGCAATCGCGTGACGCATCAGGGCCGAACCGATACCGGTACCGGCAGCAGACGGATCGACGGCCAGAGGCCCAAGCAGCAGCGCGGCAACCGGAAAGCCGAAGGCATCGATACCGGCCTGAACATTCCACAAGCGAACAGTGCCGGAGAGAACGCCATCGGCGCTCTCGGCAGCAAAGGCCAGCCCTGCGGCGGGAAGACGACCGCGCCGCAGCTTTTCCGAAGACTTTCTGCGACGGCCTTCGCCCATGGCGCGGTCGAGCAGCGCTTCACGCGCCAGCACGTGCTCCACCGTCTCGCCTGCTATTGCAAAAGCGGGCGCAGCAACGGGGGCAAAGCCCTGCACGAAGCCAGCGGCGTCATTGTCCTGAAAATCGAGAATTGCATTCATCACATCTATCCCCGCAAAGCGGCAGCAGCACACCCCGTCCAGTGCCTTGCGGCACCGGACAGATTGAGAGGATCATTCAGGTCTCTGACGGTATGATCTTATCCGAAAACCGGTTCCCACTTTTCGGGATCATACCGAACCTGAAAGATCAGATGACGTAGGATCGGAGCGGTTCGAAGCCGTTGAACGCCACCGCCGAATAGGTGGTGGTGTAAGCGCCCGTGCCTTCGATGAGGATTTCGTCACCGATGGTCAGCGAGACCGGCAGCGGATACGGCGTCTTTTCGTAAAGAACATCCGCACTGTCGCAGGTCGGGCCAGCCAGCACGCAAGGCTCGGTTTCGCTACCGTCATGCGGGGTCACGATCTGATAGCGGATCGCCTCGTCCATGGTTTCGGCGAGACCGCCGAACTTGCCAATGTCGAGATAGACCCAGCGCACATTGTCGTTGTCCGCCTTGCGGGAGACCAGAACCACTTCGGTCTTGATCACGCCTGCATTGCCGACCATGCCGCGGCCCGGTTCGATGATGGTTTCCGGGATACGGTTGCCGAAATGCTTGGACAGCGCGTCGAAGATCGCCATGCCATAGGCCTGAGCGGTCGGCACGTCCTTGAGGTAACGGGTCGGGAAACCGCCGCCCATATTGACCATGCGCAGCACGATGCCTTCATCGGCAAGGGTGCGGAACACCGATGCCGCATCGCCAAGCGCGCGGTCCCAGGCGGAGAGGTCCGTCTGCTGCGAGCCGACATGGAACGATACGCCATAAGAATCGAGGCCGAACACCTTGGCATGGCGCAGCACGTCGACGGCCATTGCAGGCACGCAGCCGAACTTGCGCGACAGCGGCCATTCGGCGCCTTCACCGTCGGTCAGAACGCGGCAGAAGACGCGGCTGCCAGGAGCGGCGCGCGCGACCTTCTCGACTTCTTCCACGGAGTCGACTGCATAAAGACGGATGCCCAACTCGAAAGCGCGCGCAATATCGCGCTCCTTCTTGATGGTGTTGCCGTAGGAAATGCGGCTCGGCGTTGCACCGGCTTCCAGCGCCATTTCGATTTCGGCAACCGAGGCCGTATCGAAGCAGGAACCGAGCGAAGCGAGCAGGCGCAGGATTTCCGGCGCAGGATTGGCCTTCACCGCATAGAAAATGCGGGAATAGGGCAATGCCTTTTCAAAGCTGTGATAGTTCTCGCGAACGACATCGGTATCGACGACGAGGCAGGGACCGTCCGGACGACGGGTATTGAGGAAATCAATGATGCGCTGTGTAGCCATGGTCGTTCTCCTGCGGCGACCCTAACCGGGCCGTTTTTGGTGCACAATCGCGAAAAGTTGCTGCCTTTTCTGCAAACTGCACATAAAAACAAATACTTAGAGAACCATCCCTATCTTGCGGGAATGGAAATTCTCTAAGAGACAAAGGTGCATGAGACCCTCGCCGCGAAGTCAGCCTTTGGAGGCGCTGATATCACACGAAAGAACATGCGGCGATGGAACAACGCTAAACCCGCGTTACTCCGCTTTGTCTGCCTTGGATTGGAATTGGAGAACCGCATCCGCACTACCGGCAATGAAGGTGTGCCTCTTCAGTAATTTCGGCTTTTGGACAGCCGAAAGACACTAGAAAGGCCCGCACCGTCGTTGCTTCAAGATGTCCTCGATCTGGCGGTTGGCCAACAGATCGACTGGAGCGGTTAGGTCCAGGTACCGTACCGAATTCCTCACCATTCGAGGATCGGCGGACACCCACAGGCACGTGCGACTTTGGGCAAGGGCGATATAAGCGCAAAGCCGTGACCATTCAATGACAAATGTTTGTCGAAACGAATTTATTTTTCCGCTGTTTCAGCGGGGCTGCCTGCTTGCCATTGTTCAGCAATAGTGAAACATTCCACCGGAAATTTTCACTTTCTATTCAGCATAATGGCAGATTTCTGCCTCAAGCGGTGAACAATGACCACCTTCGATCCCTTCAATGCGATCATCGCGAAGCCCGAAAATCCCCTTCCCCACGCGGAAAATGGCCCACTTTTCGGCGAGCAGCTGGCGGTCAAGGACATTTATGATCTGGCCGGAATGATCACCGGATGCGGCAATCCGCAGATTCTGGCCGAATCAGTACCCGCTGAAAAATCCGCGCCCGTGGTCGAAAAGCTTCTGGCTGCTGGCGCTGAAGTGATTGGCAAGGCACAGACGGACGAGCTTGCCTTTTCGTTGATGGGGCAAAACTCGCATTACCCTCACCCGATCAATCCTGCCGCGCCGGATCGCGTGACCGGCGGATCGTCATCCGGTTCGGCGGCAGCGGTCGCCGCCGGGATCGCGGATATTGCGCTCGGCTCCGACACGGGCGGCTCCATCCGCGCGCCTGCAAGCTTCTGCGGCCTTGTCGGCCTGCGCACCACCCATGGCCGCATTCCGCTTGAAGGCATCATGCCGCTTGCGCCGTCGCTTGATACGATCGGCTGGTTTGCACGTGGCATCGCGCTTTATGAAAAGGTGGGCGCGGTCCTGCTGGGTGAAGACAGCCAGTCGTTTCAGCTGACGCAATTGCTTTATATGCCGGTTCTTGAGCAGCTTCTGCTCGGACAGGATGAAACCGACGCCTATCGCGCCATGTTCGGGGCGATCCGCCCGTATTTCTCCGGCCTGAAGGCAGCAAGCCAGCCGACCTTGTCCATCGACGAGCTTTATCTCACCTTCCGGCAGATACAAGGGGCCGAAGCATGGGCCACCCACGGCGCATGGATATCGTCTGGCGAGCGTCAGCTTGGACCGGGCGTAGCCGACCGCTTCGTTTTTGGATCGCAGATCACGCCCGACACACTGGCGCAGCAGCGGACACGACGGGCACGTTTCACGCAGGAGCTTGAAGCGATCATCGGCGATCATGCCGTGCTCGCACTCCCCACCGTTCCGGGCGCGGCGCCAATGGCCAACCTGCCGTTCGAAGATTTGCAGGCCTATCGGGAACAGGCCTTGCGTCTGCTCTGTCTTTCGGTGCTCTCAGGCCTGCCACAGATCACTCTGCCGCTCGGTCGTGTTGACGGCGCGCCCTTCGGCATTTCTCTCATCGGACCACGTGGCAGCGATCGGGCGCTGATCGCGCTTGGCAAAACCATTCTTGAAACGCGGGGCTAGAACAGATGGACACGCTGACACGTATGCGCGCCTTTATCGACGTGGTCGAGGCGGAAGGATTTTCCGCCGCAGCGCGAAAAATCGGGCGCTCCAAGGCTCTTCTGTCCAAATATGTGCGCGAGCTGGAAGACGAGTTGGGCGCACGCCTTCTCAACCGCACCACGCGCCAGTTTTCGCTGACCGAGGCGGGCCACACCTATTATCATCGCGCCGTGGAAATCATTCGCGAGATCGACGCACTTCAGGATGCTGTCAGCGAAACCAGCTCCGACGCGCGCGGGCGTATAAAACTGTCTGCCCCACGCACCTTTGCCGATGCGGTGATTGGCCAGTCGCTGATCGACTTCTGCCTTGCGCATCCTGAGATCGTGCTCGACGTGCGGCTGGACGACCGTTTCGTCGATCTGGTCGAAGAAGGTTTTGACCTCGCCATCCGCATCACGCGCCTTCAGGACTCTTCGCTCATTGCAAAGAGGCTTTCGCCCTTCCATTCCATTCTGTGCGGCGCACCGGAATTGATTGCCCGCGCCGGCAAGCCAGAACGCCCGGAAGACCTGACCGACCGCCCCTGCATCATCGACACCAACGCCCGCTCGCGCAACAACTGGCACTTCCGCAACACGGACGGCTCGATGATGACCGTGCCGGTCAATGGCCCCATCGAGGTCAACAGCCCGGTTGCCACCAAAAATGCGGCACTGGCGGGCCTTGGCTTCAGCATGCTGCCGGTCTTCATTGCAGAAGAGGAAATCGAGCGCGGCAGGCTGGTCGCCTGTCTGGACGAGTTCATCGTCAAGGATGGCGGTATCTATGCGGTCTATCCGCATCGCCGCTATCTGCCGGCTAAAATCCGCGCGCTTGTGGATTTTCTGACGCAGTGGTTCAAGGACCGCGAGCAGAACACGTCCACGAAGCCCCAGACTTCATAAAACTATCGTCGTTTTTAGGATAAACGTCCCACTTTCGCCGTCTTCAGCTTTGAGCATTAGGCAATACTTACGGAAAGACTATATGCAGGTTTCGTCATCACGGTTCAAAGGCCGGTTCGCCCGGACCACCGCAGCTGCATTTTTCGCGGCTGGCCTTGTGCCGACGGTTGCGCTTGCCCACCCGCATGTCTTTGCCGAAGCGCGTCTGGAACTGACCATTGCGCCCGACGGAACGGTTCAGCAGCTTGCCCATGTCTGGCGCTTCGACGATGTTTTTTCGTCGACCGTGCTGATGGAATTCGACAAGAATGGCGATCTCAAGCTCGATCATAAGGAACTGATTGATCTCGGCCATGTCATCAATGAGTCCATTGCGGAGTTCAAATATTTCCAGAGCGTTCTGGAAGACGGCAAGGATGTCGCAATGGCAAGGCCCAACGATCTTGCCGCCGACTTTACCGACAATCGCCTGCTGATCGTCTTCACGAGCAAGCCTGCCAAGCCGCTCAAGGTACAACCCGGCCACAAGGTCAGTTTCGGCATTTATGACCCGACCTTCTATACCGCCATCGACTATGTGAGCGACAAGGATCTGATCGTCAAAGGAATGCCCAAGGGCTGTAAATCGACCGTGGTGCGCCCCGATCCCGATCAGGCTATCGCGCAAAATCAGGCAACGCTGACCGATGCCTTCTTCAACGACCCGGCGGGCACCAATATGTCGAAGATTTTTGCCACCCGTCTTGAAATCGAGTGCGCAGCGAAAGGATAGACGAGCAGATGAAGAGAACGGCGACGCTCATACTCACCTCTTGCCTGATGATCATGGCTGCGCAGGCGTTTGCGCAATCATCTCTTGGCATCGGTGCGAATGAAGTGGCCATGACGCCAACCGGACCGTTTGCGCATATCATTCTCTGGATGAACGAGCAGCAGCGCTCGTTCTATCTCGCCATGACCACCGCGCTGAAAGCCATGCGCGAAGACCCGTGGCAGGCTTCCATTCTGATCGGTCTTTCCTTCATCTACGGCATCTTCCATGCGGCTGGTCCGGGCCACGGCAAAGCGGTGATCTCCTCCTATATGATCGCCAACGAAACGGCGTTGCGGCGCGGCATTTTCCTGTCCTTCATCTCGTCGCTGCTACAAGCCATCATGGCGATTGTCGTGGTTGGCCTTGCATGGCTGGTGCTGCGCGGCACCGGCATTTCGATGAACCAGACCGCCCGCTATATGGAGATCGCCAGCTTTGCGCTGGTGCTGTTCTTCGGCCTGTGGCTCCTGGCCCGCAAGCTGCCACTTCTGTTCCGCAAGTCCAAAGATGCCGCCCCCGAAGCGAGCCCCGCCGCAGCCCTTTTCGCGGGCACACCGCAACCGGCCATGGCAAGCGGCCCTGCCTGGCAAGGCAGCATCTCGCAGACGACGCGCGCGGCAGCAAGCGGCAGCGCGGTCAAGCTCAACTACAAGCCTGCCGCTACGGCAGCAGCTGCAACAGACCATGTCTTCATTGGTGAAAGCGATGTCTGCGCTGCCTGCGGCAATGCCCATATTGCCGACCCTTCGACGCTCGGTGACGATTTCAACTGGACGACCGCCTGGTCTGCCATTTTCTCGGTCGGCCTCCGTCCATGTTCCGGCGCGCTGATCGTGCTGACCTTCGCGCTGCTCAACGGCCTGATGATGGGCGGACTGCTCTCGGTCTTCGCCATGGCCTTCGGGACATTTATCACCGTGGCGGTGCTCGCCACACTGGCCGTCACGGCCAAAAATGTTGCGCTGCGCTTTGCAGGCAGCAACGCCATGTCGGGCCGGTTGAAGGCAGCAGTGGAAGTCTGCGCCGCCCTCTTTATCGCACTCACCGGCGCACTTCTGCTGAGCGCATCGCTGGTCGGATAGAGCAGTGCTTCGCTATCCTGCTCGAAAGTGCAGGAAGCGGCTCCAAAACAAAATTCGATAAAACTGCTTTTTCGTTTTAACCACGAAAAACGGCGCTGCATTATTTAGAAATCGATACCATATGAAGATATTCTGAAAAATAATTTTCTAATATTCTAGCCGGATCGACTCCCTGAGATATCCCTCAAATGAACCGTTTCGATGGCTGGTAATTTCAAGAGGATATTTCTCAACATTAATTCATTTCAACGTGTGTGCTTCGTTTTTACATAATCCGAAAGCCAATCAACACAGAAAGGAATTTTGGTTATGAAAATGAACGGGCAGCGCATTTTCTCTGCAGTCATCGCTCTGGGAATGCTCGGCGCAACATCAGGTGTGTCCTTCGCACAAACGACGGCAAGTGAGTCGACGGCAACCGAAGCAACAGCGCCAGCTGGCACCTACAAGCTTGATCCGACACATGCGGCCCTGCTGTGGTCCCTGAAGCATAACCAGATTTCCAACTATACGGCCCGCTTCGACAAGCTCGATGCCACGCTGAAGCTCGACCCCGCGAAGATTGAAAACTCCTCGATCGAAGTGACCATCGACCCCACCTCCGTCGCCACCGCCTATCCGGCGGACTACAAGGCCACCCATGCCGATTCCGGTTTTGCAACCTGGGACGAAGATGTCAGCCGCTCGCCGAACTTCCTGAACAGTGACGCCCATCCGACGATCACGTTCAAGTCGACCAAGGTCACGTCGACCGGCGACACGACGGCTGACATTGTTGGCGACCTGACATTTCTGGGCGTGACCAAGCCAGTGACGCTGAAGGCAACGCTCATTGGCGCGATCGACAGCCACCCCTTTGCTGGCGTTCCCGCACTCGGCTTCGCCGCAGAAGGAACCTTCAACCGCACCGAATTCGGTCAGGGGCTCGGCCCTGTGGGTCCGGACATCACCATCCGCTTCGACGGTGAGTTCATTCAGGAAGCAAGCTAACCTACGTTTGATTGACTAAATCGAATGCCCCACCGGCTGCGCCTCCTCCCAAGCCGTGCCGGTGGGTTTCGCCATTTCAATCACGAAATCCTTGTCCGAAACCGCATTGGCGGCATTCGGCCTCGACCCGTCAGGATGACAATGAACACTCATCCCCAAGCTCCCAATCTATCATCGCCCTCAACACCCAATAGCCGCGGACAGGCCACGGCCAAACGCTACAGCACTGTGGCCATCCTGCTGCATTGGGCCATAGCCATTCTCGTCATCTCCATGATCCCGATGGGCTGGTGGATGGTCAGGGCTATCAACAATCCCGACACGCAGCAGCTCGCCTATCAGCTGTTTCAGCTCCACAAGTCCATCGGCTTTGCCATTCTGGCCTTGACCCTGTTTCGTGTGATCTGGCGTCTGACACATCCGGTTCCGGCACTGCCTTCCGACATGAAGGGTTGGGAGCGCATGCTCGCGCGGGCGACCCACATCGCCTTTTATGCTCTGCTGCTGGCCATTCCGCTGACCGGCTGGGCCTATGTCTCAACCGGCTGGGCTATCAGTACAGATCGCCCGCTGATGGTGGCGACATCGTGGTTCGGCCTGTTCGACGTTCCGCCAATTCCGGCCATGGACGGTATGCGCGACGTTGCCTTTGGTGCCATGGGCGCCCATGCCTATATGGCCTATGGGGGTGCCGCTCTCATTGTTCTGCATATTGCCGCCGCGCTGAAGCATCAGCTGATCGATCGCGACGGCGTACTGGCCCAGATGCTGCCCTTCCTGCGCAGCAAGGACCATGGCGACGCGGTGCTCCCGGGCAGAGCCATGCTGCCGCGTGGCCTCGGCATCGCTTTCGTCGTCATGATCGGGCTCGCAGGCTACGCCATGCATCTGCCGACCACTCCGTCACCTGCGCAGCTTACCGTCGCGGCAGCGGAACCCGCCAACGTGGTGCCGCAAGCACCTGCGTCTCCCGCACCAGCCGCAGCAACAAGCGCCGAAGCCAATGCCACGGCCTGGGCCATTGACCCGGCTGCGTCTGCCATCCGCTTTACCGGCACGCATGCGGGCAAAAACTTTGCCGGACAATTCAGCCAGTGGAACGGCGATATTCGCTTCGATCCGGACAATCTCGCCGGTTCGAAAGCCGTCATCACGGTCAGTACCGGCTCGGCGACAACCGGCGACGCCACGCAGGAGAGTTCGCTCAAGAACGGTGAATGGTTCAATGCCCGTCGCTTCCCCGATGCGCGTTTCGAAACCAAGAGCTTCCGGTCTCTTGGCGGCGAGCGCTATGAAGCCGATGCTATCCTGACGATCAAGAACAAGGCCGTACCGGTCGTTCTACCCTTCACCTACAAGCCCGAAGGCGACATTGCGGCAGTGGAAGGCAGCATCGAGCTTGATCGCGCAGCACTTAATCTCGGCATGTTCTCAGACCCGGCTGCCGAATGGGTGTCCAAGACGATTGCCGTCACAATCAATGTCACGGCAGCAAGGAGCTGACGCCCAAAGCAAAAATCCCGGCACATGTGCCGGGATTTATCTGCCTGTCTGTTCAAGCTGTCTATGCTGGCTGGAACTGTTCTGGAGCCGCAGCCACAAAGGCCGGTAGCGCCGCGCAGGCCTTTGCCACTGCCGCAATACGCGGAAGATGCTGCCATTCGACGCCCCAGCGGCTGGCATTGTAAAGCTGGGGAACAAGCACGCAATCGGCCATGCCGGGCGTATCACTATGGCAGAAGCGACCTTCAAAACCCGGATGGTCCAACAGCTTTTCAAACGCTTCCAGACCACGGCGGATATTGTCACTGTTCCATGCCCCGCGGGCTTCCTTGCCCGCCAACGCTTCTACCTGTGCCAAAACCCGAAGGTTGGAAACCGGATGGATTTCGCAGGCAATGGCTTCAGCCAATGCACGGACATGCGCCCTTCCCGCTGCATCACGCGGCAGCAAGGCCGGATCAGGCCGCGTTTCGTCCAGATATTCAATAATCGCCAGCGACTGGATCAGCACCAGCCCGTCGATTTTCAGAATGGGCACAAGCCCCTGCGGATGCAGCGCCAGATACTCGGGCGACAACTGCGCACCCGCAGTCAGATCCACCGGCACATGCTCATAGGCGATCCCCTTCAAGGCCAGCGCGAGACGCACGCGATAGGCCGAGGAGGAGCGCCAGTAATCATATAAAGTCACCGTCATGGCTGCGCCGGGAGAATCTGGCCGATACAGGGCCCAAAGCCGATGCGATAGCCATCGCCTCTCGCTTCAGCAAACAGGCCAACCTCGTCGCCATCCTCGATGAATGTGCGGCTTTCGCCATTCACCCTAACGGGGTTCTTGCCGTTCTGCGTCATTTCCAGAAGAGCGCCGGTCTGATCGAGGCTCGGCCCGGAAATCGTGCCGGAACCAAGCAGATCGCCTACCCGCATCGGGCAACCGGTTTCGGTGTGATGCGCAAGCTGCTGCGCGCTCGAATAATACATGACCTTGTAATTCGTCTCAGCCATCTGCTGACCGTTCATGGTCCAGCCGATAGCAAGATCGTAGAAGCCGGGACGATCTTCATGCAGATAGGGCAGAAGCGGATTGACGCGCTCTGCGCCTGTGCTGCGGAACGGTTCAAGCGCGGCCTGCGTCACAACCCATGCGCCGATTGTTGTCCCCAGAGCCTTCGACTGGAAAGGTCCCAGCGGCTGGTACTCCCAGGCCTGAACATCGCGTGCCGACCAGTCATTGAGCAGCACATAGCCGAAGATCATACCCTCCGCCTGCTCGACGCTGATGCGTTCGCCCATCGCACTGTCGATGCCGACAATGGCTCCCAGCTCCAGCTCCAGATCAAGCCTTTTGCAGCGGTCCCACACCGGCCCCTCTTCACCTCTGGTTTGGCCCATCGGGCGACGGATCGGCGTGCCGGTCACCACTACGGAGGAGGCACGCCCATTATACCCGATCGGCATATGGGTCCATTGCGGCGGCAGCGCATTTTCCGGTCCGCGAAACAACACGCCCACATTGAAGGCATGGTTTTTCGATGCATAAAAATCAGTGAACTCCGTTACGCGGATCGGCAGATGCATCCGCGCATCAGCCATTGGCACGAGAGGCAGGCTCGTGTCCCCGCCCTCGCGCAACAGCTTCATCAGCGTTGCGCGTACTTCGTCCCATTTGGCGCGGCCCAATGCCATGAAACCATTGAGCTGCGCTTCAGCAAAAGTGCCGTTAGCATCGATGAGGCCAGCCGCTTCGCATTTGTCGAGATCGAGTATCATATCGCCGATGGCGACGCCGCAACGCGGTGCGTTTCCGCCTACCGAAAACACACCATAGGGCAGATTGTTCAGGGGAAAGGGGCAATCCGCATGATTGGCGCTCTCTACCCAGGACCGGATCAAAGCCAATATCCGTCTCCTCACTTCAGATCAAATTCTAGGAGTGCCAGCGCATAGAGCCCATGACACCCGGTTGATTGACATCACTTCACGCCGGGCGTGCCGTCGAACTTCTTTTCGAGGTGGTCCCACACTTCGATATATTCCTGCTGCATCGGAGCCTCACGCGCGGCGAATTCCGTCAGATGCTGCGGGAAGCGGGTCTCGAACATGAAGCTCATCGTATTGTCGAGCTTTTCCGGACGCAGCTCCGCATTCGACGCGCCTTCAAATGCGTCGCGGTCGGGTCCGTGCGGCAACATGCAATTGTGCAGGCTGATGCCACCCGGCGCAAAACCCTGCGGCTTGGCATCGTAGACACCATAAATATTACCCATTAACTCGGACATGATGTTCTTGTGATACCATGGCGGACGGAAGGAATGTTCCGCCACCAGCCAGCGTTCGCGGAACAGCACAAAGTCGATATTGGCCGTTCCTTCCTGACCCGACGGCGCGGTCAGAACCGTGAAAATCGACGGATCGGGATGGTCGAACAGAATGGCGCCAACCGGCGAGTAAGTGCGCAGGTCATATTTATAGGCGCAGTAATTGCCGTGCCACGCGACGATATCGAGCGGCGAATGGTCAATCCAGCTCTCATGAAACTGGCCGCACCATTTGATGACAACACGCGAGCGTGCCTGTTTGTCTTCATAGGCCGCAACGGGGGATTTGAAATCGCGCGGATTGGCAAGGCAGTTCGCGCCGATAGGACCACGGCCGGGCATATCGAATTTCTGACCATAATTCTCGCAGACAAAGCCGCGGCACAGTCCCTCAAGCACTTCGACGCGATAAACGAGACCGCGCGGAATAATGGCAATTTCCTTCGGCTCAAGATCGATAATGCCAAGCTCCGTGCAAAAGCGCAGCCGTCCTTCCTGCGGCACGACCAGCAATTCGCTATCGGCGGAGTAAAAATACTCGTCCTGCATCGAACGGGTGATCAGATAGACATGACTTGCCATACCGATCTGGATGTTCACATCGCCCGCCGTGGTCATGGTGCGCATGCCGGTGATCCACGTCAGATCCTCATCCGGCCCCGGCAGCGGGATAGGGTCCCAGCGATACTGGCCGAGACTGGTGATATTGCGCCGCTGCGGATCGCCGACCGGCAGATTGGGCGCGGTCTTCCAGTACGGCACGTCGACCAGCTGGAATCGGCCCGTATGATGGACCGACGGGCGAATGCGATAGCACCAGGTCCGCTCGTTTTGACCACGCGGCGCGGTGAAAGCGGTGCCGGACAGCTGCTCGGCATAAAGCCCGTAATTGCATTTCTGTGGTGAATTCTGACCTTGCGGCAATGCACCCGGCAGCGCTTCGGTTTCAAAGTCGTTGCCGAAACCGGGCATATAGCCCTCGACCGTTCCTGTCGTCACCGATGCGCGGACCATGCCCTGCGGGATTGCGTGAGCGGTCATGATTAATCCTCCCGGCAAATTCGTTGCTCGAACAACGATAATAACGTTGCGAATGCAACGAAGTCAATGCTTCTTGCGTGACACGTGTTTTTCCGTTGTATTTGCAATGAAACTCTGCTCCTTTCCTGAAAAAAGGAGACATGCATGGCATTCGAACTCGACGGTTTCCTGCCCTATCGGCTCAGCGTGGTGGCCGCGCGGATCAGCGAGCGCTTTGCAAAACGCTATGCCGCTGAAGCGGGGCTGACCATCCCCGAATGGCGCGTATTGGCGCATCTCTATCGAAGTGGCGAAGTCAGCATCCGGGACATCAATACCCGCGTCAATCTGGACAAGTCGATTGTCAGCCGGGCAGCAACGCGCCTTGAAAGTGCCGGACTGCTGCATAAATCGGATAACAATGTTGACCGTCGATTGATTGTACTCGCGCTCACCCCTCAAGGGGAAGAGCTGATGCATCGCCTTGGCAAAATCGCTGACGAGTTTCAGGCGGAGATACTTAAAGATCTGGGCCCCGATGCCAAACATTTTCTCGAAGGGCTGACCCGCCTCTCCAGCGCGCATCCTTCGCGATAATCGCCGACCTTACCCGGCTTCAGTCACCTGCTTGACGGCTTCGTGCAGCGCGGCGATACCGGTTTCCAGAGCTTGGCGGTCCTGCTCGGACATTACGCTCAATATGGCGTTGGCTTTTGCATCGACTTCGCCGAAAGCCTTTTGAAACAGGGCTTGTCCCGCATTCGTGACCGCATAATGCCGCAAACGCCGGTCTTCTTCGGATATGGTCCGGATAATCAGGCCTTTCTCTTCCAGACGGCTGGCGGCGCGGCTGACCTGCACCTTGTCGAGAGAGGTGCGCTGGGCAAGCCGCACGGAATCGATGGAACCTGCTTCCGCAAGCAGAAACAGCAGACGCCATTCCTCACGCATCAGCCCATATTCGTGACCATAAACAGCAACCAGCTGCCGGGAGAACGCTTCCGCGACAATCGCGAGCCGATAGGGAAAGAACGTCTCCATGCGCATTGCATGCCCCTCACAAAGTCTTTTGATTTCAATCATTTTCCCGGATTGAACAGACAATTTCAAAGGCTTTTTCAAGAGCGAGATCTAATCGGAGTGAAACGCGGGCTGGTAAGATTGCGCCCCAATGAAAAATACCCGTACACCGCTGTTATCCTGTCCGTTCGAACAGCCTTTTGAATTGATCCTCGCCCCTCCTGCGGATTGTAATCCCCGGAATCTGATCGCGACTAGTTCATTGCATATGTAACGTTGCTATTGCAATGAACTTGACATCGTTGCAAATGATACGATTATAAGGTGCCGGTAGCGAGGAACCGGTATTCAAATGCTGGGCAGCGGAGGAGCACCCTTGAACACATCAGCACCGGCGGGCACAATGGATGCCGCGCAGACACAAAAATCATCAATACGGCTTCTTTTCGCGGCCAGCACGGGCACGATTATCGAGTGGTATGACTTCGCGGTTTTCGCTTTTTGCGCCGCACTTGTTTTCAACACCGCGTTTTTCCCGGTCGTCGATCCGATCACCGGCTTGATTGCCGCCTTGTCCACACAGGCCGTCGGCTTCATTGCCCGTCCTGCTGGCGGCTGGTTCTTCGGTGTTCTGGGTGACAGGATCGGGCGCAAGCGCGCACTCGTCATCAGTCTTTTCCTGATGGGCGGTGCGACTGTCGCCATGGGACTGCTCCCCACCTATCAGCAGATTGGCGTGTTCGCTCCGCTCTTGCTGCTCCTGATGCGCCTGTTGCAAGGTTTTGCCATCGGTGGCGAATCCACTGGCGCCTTGGTGCTTATTGCCGAAAGCCTTCCGGCAAAACAGCGCGGTCTCTGGACCGGCTTTCCCATGATTGGAGGACCGGCGGGCAATGTGATCGCCACCGCCGTCATCGGTGCGGTCATCGGGCATTTCGGATCGGACGCTTTTGTGGAATGGGCCTGGCGCATTCCCTTCATCGCCTCCATTCTGCTGATCGGTCTCGGTCTATGGGTCCGGCGCAAGGTCGAGGAATCGCCAGCCTTTATCCATCTTCAGGAACAGAAGACCGAAGCCGTTAAAGCCCCATTGCGCGAAGCGATTACGACCCAGGGCGCAAACATGCTGCGCGTCCTGTTCGTCAAGGCTGGCGAAAGCGCGCTCTTTTACCTCTTCTCCACATTCTTCGTCGTGCTGGCGACCGTGTTCCTGAAAGTCCCGCGTGAAGCTGCCCTTGGCGCTCTGTTCATTGGCTCCATTGCCGAAGTCGCCGTCATTCTGGCTGCCGGTGCCACAGCAGACCGTATCGGACGCAAGGCCGTTACGCTGGTGGGTCTTGTGGGTGGTATCGGCGCAGGGTTCTGGCTTTTCAGCCTGCCTCCCGGCGCAGACACAGCGACACTCACCTGGGCAACCGTGCTGACGCTCTCCTTCCACGGCATTATCGTGGGTGGCATGTCGGCCTATTTCACCGAACTCTTCCCGGCGCGCGTTCGTTACACGGCCATGTCGACATCCTATTCTGTCGCCACGGTGTTGGGTGGAGCGCTGGCCCCGATCATCGGCACGTGGCTGCTTGAAATTTTCGGTACACCCTTCGCGGTCGCGGTCTACGCCACATTGATGGCTATACCCGCGATCTATGTGATGATCACCACGCCGGAAACCAAAGGCCGCGATCTGGTGAACTAAAACACTTCGGATTTTTAAAAAGCCGCATCAGTGATGATGCCAAATGGAAAAAGAGAAGCCAAGCTTCACCGTTTGTTTTACGTCCACGGTCAGGAATAGAAACACGCGCGCAGCCAACCGGTCTTGACGACCAAAACTGCCCGTGCATAATTTTAAGCATTCACCAGGGGAGTCCCGGCAAGGGGCTGAGATACTGCTAGCGTGCGCAGTGACCCGTTGAACCTGATCCAGTTCATACTGGCGTAGGGACGGTGCAAATGCTGGAAGGCGAGCGTCCACTGGATGCTTCCTGATGGCGTTTTTTCATCCTTCCAACACTGGAACTGGGTCTCCAACATCACAACTTGGAGCCTCAACCATGTCTATCATTACTGGCAACACAGCCCCGACTGTTACCACTGGCCCTCTCCCTGCTTCCCGAAAACTAAGCAAACCGGGAACGCTTTATCCGGATATCTGCGTCCCGATGCGAGAAATTGCTCTGCATCCCAGTTCCGGGCTGCCACCTGTTACGGTCTATGACCCATCTGGGCCCTACACCGACGACCACGCAACGATCAATATCGAAACAGGTTTGCCCCGATTGCGCGAAAGCTGGATCAGCGGGCGCGGCGATGTCGAAGCCTATGAAGGGCGCTCGGTTCAACCCGCAGATAACGGCTTTGCGACAGGTGAACGACTGACACAGGAATTCCCTTTTCTAAATACACCGTTGAAAGCAAGGAATGGCAAGGCGGTTACCCAGCTTGCTTATGCCCGTGCAGGTATCATCACTCCCGAAATGGAATTCGTCGCCATCCGCGAAAACCTTGGGCGACACGCTGTCCAGCATGAATTGCCGCGCGACGGGCAAGGTTTCGGCGCCAACATTCCCGACTATGTAACACCGGAATTCGTTCGCCAGGAGATTGCAGAGGGACGCGCTATTCTTCCTGCCAATATCAATCATCCTGAATCCGAGCCGATGATCATCGGGCGGAACTTTCTGGTTAAGATCAACGCTAATATCGGCAATTCTGCCGTAACATCTTCTATGGGCGAAGAAGTTGAAAAGATGGTATGGGCGATCCGTTGGGGTGCCGATACGGTCATGGACCTTTCAACCGGACGAAACATTCATAATATTCGAGAATGGATCATCCGGAACTCACCAGTTCCAATCGGCACGGTACCGCTCTATCAGGCTCTGGAGAAGGTCAATGGTATTGCCGAAGATCTGAACTGGCAGATCTATCGCGACACATTGATCGAACAGGCCGAACAAGGCGTTGATTATTTTACCATACACGCTGGCGTGCGGCTTTCTTATATCCACCTCACCGCCAATCGCGTAACCGGCATCGTTTCACGCGGCGGTTCGATCATGGCGAAGTGGTGCTTACACCACCACAAAGAGAGTTTTCTCTACGAACATTTCGAAGAAATTTGCGATATCTGTCGGGCTTACGATGTCTCATTCTCCCTTGGCGATGGTCTGCGTCCGGGATCGATAGCAGATGCCAATGACGCGGCACAATTTGCCGAACTGGAGACGCTTGGAGAACTGACCCAGATAGCCTGGTCCAAGGATTGCCAGGTAATGATAGAAGGGCCCGGCCACGTTCCGATGCACAAGATCAAAGAGAACATGGACAAGCAATTACACACATGCGGAGAGGCGCCATTCTTTACGCTCGGACCGCTGACCACTGATATCGCACCCGGTTATGACCATATAACCTCGGGAATTGGTGCAGCGATGATCGGCTGGTTCGGCACCGCCATGCTTTGCTACGTTACCCCGAAGGAGCATCTTGGCTTGCCCAATCGCGACGATGTTAAAATTGGTGTCGTCACCTATAAGATAGCCGCTCATGCCGCAGACCTAGCAAAAGGACACCCGGCAGCGCGTATTCACGATGATGCGCTATCGCGGGCTCGGTTCGAATTCCGTTGGGAAGATCAGTTCAATCTTTCACTGGATCCGGAGACCGCACGTTCTTATCATGACGAGACCTTGCCCAAGGAGGCTCACAAGGACGCTCATTTCTGCTCCATGTGCGGTCCCAAGTTTTGTTCGATGGAAATCTCACATGAAATACGTGCGGGATCGCAGGAAGACAGCATGAAGATGCGAGGCTGAAGCCGGCTAATGAATACAATTTCTAAATAGTTGCATTAGCACTATAAGTTTACACAGACGAAGAAGGGGCACCCGCGCCTGCATCTTTTTCGGCGTCCGACATTCTGTATGGCGCGAGGCTGGTGTCTGACGACCCGTTGGTGGCCTCCTCTCTCATCGCCAACAGTAAACGCCACCAGCCCCGGTTTTCATGCGCTGTGGCTTTTCTGTATTTGTTGTGTTCTGGCTTATTTCCAA